>NZ_JAKSYB010000048.1:0-345 GCF_022829505.1 Methylobacterium sp. J-043
GTGCTCGGGCATGCGCTGAGCAAAGCGCGCGATGAGGGCTGCGTCCAGCCGATCGGTCTTGGCGATCTGTCCTTCAGCCGTGCGGAAGGCCCGGACCCGGCGCGGATCGACCAGGGCGACCGCAAAGCCAGCCTCGGCCAGGGCGACCGTGACGGGATGGGCATAGGGACCGATCGCCTGCAGGGCGACGCGCAGGACGCCGCGCGGGCGCAGGGCGGCGATCAGGCGTTCGATGCCGGCCGGGGTGTTGTCACACCGGAGCGGCTTGGCGGCGGGATGGAACCCGAGGTCGAGGAAGTGCTTGCCGACATCGATGCCGGCCACCGGTACGAGGCTGAGCATGGC
>NZ_JAKSYB010000050.1:0-303 GCF_022829505.1 Methylobacterium sp. J-043
CGCGAAGCGGTTTAGGACGGGGCGGGCAGGCCGGAGGGGGCGGGCGGCGGCGGAGCGGGCGCCCTGGCGCAGCGCGTGGGCCGGCCCGCGGAGCCCGTCGACGCCGTGATGGCCGGGGTCAGCCGGCCGTCGTGGGAGGCAATCGGAGACGCCGCGGCGCGGAAGCCGTAATGGGCCGACAGGAATGCGACGCGGGCCCGCCGGATCGCCGGGTCGCCGGCGCGGAGGGTCCGCCACAGCGGGCCGTCGTAGCGCGCGAGTGCCGGGATGGGGTCGGGATCGGAGCGCTTGGTCGCCGAGCAG
>NZ_JAKSYB010000056.1:0-62983 GCF_022829505.1 Methylobacterium sp. J-043
ACGCGTTGAGCTGACCGGTACTAATCGCCCGATCGGCTTGATCGCTCTCATGATCCGTGTCCGGTGCTGATCGACAGCCGTAAGGATGACGAACAGACACCACACCAAAACGTCACGACCAAAGACCAACCGACACCGAAACGGACGTCGGTCCCTGCTTGCCCGAACAAACCCCAAGAACACGAAACCCCACTTATGCTGCGCCGGCCTGGTGGCCTGAGCGGTGTGCCCAGAACCCGATCCCATCTCCAACTCGGCCGTTAAACACACCAGCGCCCATGGTACTGTGCCTCAATAAACAGGAGAGTCGGTCGCCGCCAGGCCTGCCCAGCACAAGCCAACCCCCCCACATTCCCTCACACGCGATCCCGGTCGTGACCCGATCCCGCCGCTCGGCACCCCGAGCCGCCAACGGGCCCACGAAACACCTTGGCGCGGGGTGGAGCAGCCCGGTAGCTCGTCAGGCTCATAACCTGAAGGTCGCTGGTTCAAATCCAGCCCCCGCAACCAATACACACACCAGACCAACACACCGACATCCCCGCACACGATCCCAAGCCCGCAGACCCCAGCCGGTCGCGGGCTTCGTTGCGTTCAGGCCAACCGACAGGGCAGACCGCGCCGATGCAGCGTGACGGTCGCCCGATCGCCGAACGCCAATGAATCACCCTGCGCCATGCCCGCTCCGGCAGGGGAGAGGGCTTCAGGGTGTCTGTGCGGCCCTCGCTCTGCACGATGCCCGTACTGCCTGGCATGACCATGGGGGCGTTGGCGGCAAACGCGCGCGCCCGGCGGATCGGCGACTTGGCCGGCCTGCGCTTCGAGCGTTATCCCCCATCATGCGCATGTGAAAAAACGGTGAGGACGTCACGGTGAGCAACGCCCCATCGGCTCCGGCGACAGCGGATGCCGGGCATTCCGCCGAACCGGGAAGCCCTGGGGAGGTGTTTCTCGTCTTCCTCAGGCTCGGCTTCACCGCCTTCGGCGGCCCGATCGCCCATCTCGGATATTTCCGGCAGACCTTGGTGACGCGTCGCCGCTGGATCGACGAGGCCGGCTATGCTGATCTCGTTGCGCTGTGCCAGTTCCTGCCGGGCCCCGCCTCGAGTCAGGTCGGGTTCGCTCTCGGCCTGCTGCGAACCCGCAGCCTGCTGGGTGGGATCGCCGCCTGGACGGCGTTTACGCTTCCCTCGGCCCTGCTGCTCCTCGCCTTCGCCTATGGCGCGCACGCGCTCGCTGGTCCCTCCGCACAGGGCCTAATCCACGGGCTCAAGCTCGTCGCGGTGGCGGTGGTCGCTCAGGCGGTCTGGGGGATGGCCGGTTCGCTCGCGCCGGATCGTCTGCGGGCGTCGATCGCCGTCGCAGCGCTCCTGCTGGCGGTGTTCGTCCCCACAGTGTTCAGTCAGATCCTGGCGATTGCCCTCGGTGCTGTCGCGGGACTCGCGCTGTGCCGCTCGAATGATGCGCCGGGCACCAGCCATCGCGCCGTCCCAATCTCGCGCCGGGCCGGCGGCGTCGCGCTGGCCGTCTTCCTGATCCTGCTGATCGGGCTGCACCTGCTCGCGGACGCCCTCGGCGCCCATACCCTGGCGTTGTCGGATGCGTTCTATCGGTCCGGGGCATTCGTCTTCGGCGGCGGCCATGTCGTCCTGCCGCTTCTGCGATCCGCGCTGGTCGATCCGGGCTGGGTGTCGCCGGATGCCTTCCTTGCCGGATACGGCGCGGCCCAGGCCGTGCCGGGTCCGCTCTTCACGGTCGCCGCCTATCTCGGCGCGGTGGCGCACCCGGCGCCGAACGGTGTTCTCGGGGCCGCCATCGCCCTCGTCGCGATCTTCCTGCCGGGCCTCCTGCTCGTCTACGGGATGCTGCCCTTCTGGGATGCCGTCCGGGCGCGGCCGGCGGCGCGGGCGGCCATGCGCGGCACCAATGCCGCCGTGGTCGGCATCCTGGGTGCTGCCCTCTACGATCCGGTCTGGACCGGCGCGGTCGGCTCGCCCCGCGATTTTGCCCTCGCGTCTCTTGCCTTCGTGCTGCTGACCGTATGGAAGGCGCCGCCCTGGTCTGTCGTCGTGCTGACGGCGCTGGGCGGTCTCGCCATCGGTTGAGTGCGCGCTCCCAAGGCACGCTCGCCTAAGGTGGGGGCTCGGCGCACATGAGCGGCGTGCGGTCTCCCTGTGAAGCACCCGCCCGTCGCCTCGGTCAGCCGGTCATGGCCCGTCGCGGCTCGGGGCGGGCCGGTACGCCTCGGCCGGGAGATCGCGCGACAGGCTCTCGCCGGTCGAGCGGCCTGGAGCCGGGCTCGGCATCAGGCCGCCGCCCGCCCCCTCTGCCGGTTTCGGCACATCGGTGATGTAGCGCTGCGCCCCGCCCGGCGCCGGATTCGCGACCGGCGGTTCGGAGGCCGGGGCGGCGCCCTGCGGCGTGGTGGGGGCGAGGTAGCGGCGGCCACCGCTCTCCGGCGGCGTGGGCGTCGGCGGACGAAGCGGTGGTGCGGCCTGTGGCGGAGCGGCCGGTGCCGGCTTCGGCGCGGCCTCGGCGGGCGGCGCGCTTGGCGCGGGCCGCGTCGCCTGCCGCTTCACGGGGGCGGGCCTTTCGCGCCGGATCGCGGAGGGACGGGATCGGGACAGGGCGGACCGCGCCCCGGGCTCGCCGGGGAGGGAGATGGTCATCCGCTCAACGGCGGCGACGAGATCGTCGAGGCTCGCCTGCGCCGTGCGGCACAGCCGGATCCGCAGGGACAGGGCGCGCCGGCCCGCGGTCGGGGAGAGCGACGCGTCGAACAGGCCGCCGCGGCTCGCGGCGCGCTGGGCCGCGCTCGCCCGCTCGAACCATTGCCACGCGTAGAGGCAGTCGCTCCCGAGCGCGAGGCCGACCGGTCCGTAGCCGTTGCGCCGCGGCGCGACCACGCGCAGCACCTGCCCCGGAAAGCGGACCGCGATCTCGCCGTCGATGCCGAACTGGCTCGGCTTGGCCAGCCGCGGCGGAAAGGCGAGCAGAAGGTCGCCGGTCTCGTTGCGCAGGGCGATCTCGGCATGGTTGCGGCCGTCGCCGCCCTCGAAGCGGATGCGCTGATCGAACCCGTCGCGCACCCGCGTCTCGACCACGCCCGCGACCGTGCCGGCGCCGGGCAGGCGCAGGACCGGCGCGGTCTGCGCCAGGGCCGGACCGGCGAGAAGCAGGGCCGGGACCGCCGCGAGGAGGCCAAGGAGACGCGATCTCACGGAAAACCCTTCCCGTTCGGCCCGTTGCCCGACGAGACGCGGGAGGGCACGGAGAAGCGGTCGCTCTCCGGCGTGGTGGCGGCCCGGCCGCGCTCGGCCTGCTGGTCCTGCCAGAGCGTGCCCGGCGGGGGCGGGGAGAGGCCCTCCGGCTTGTCGAGGCCGTTATAGCCCGGCAGCAGGGCAAAGCCGTAGCGCTCGTAGGGCATCGCGCCCGCCCCGTTGACGCGCCGCGCCACCAGGGGCGGTCGCGCGGTCACGGGCTCGCGGGCGTAGCTGCCGGGCGCGGCCGGCTCGGTGAGCGCCCGCTGCAGCGAGGCCGGCGGGTAGCGTAGGGGATTGTCGAGGGGTACGCTCAGCGGGAACTCGTTGCGCTGCACCGCCGCCGGCACCGCACCGGTCTGGGTGCCCATCGTGGCCGCGTCCGGCCGGGGTACGCGGCCGTAGGAGGGGGCTTCGGGTTTCGGCTCGGGTCGCGCCTCCGCCCGCGCGGGCGGCCGAGGCGGGGGCGGCTGCGGCGCGGCGCAGGGCAGCGGCGGCCCGCCCGTATCCTCACGGAACAGCATGTCGACGACCTTCGGAAACAGGCCGTCGTAGCGGTTCACGGTTTCGAGATAGGGGCGCTGGCGCTTCAGCCGTTGCAGTGTGAGGGCGTAGCCGAACACCGTGGTCTCGCTCGGCATCCAGGCGACGGCGCGCTGGAACCACTCGAGCGCCGTGTCGAACTGGCAGGAATTGTAGGCGTACCACGCCAACCCCTGCGCGCCCTCACCGGAGGCGGAGGCGATGACGACCTTGGCGTAGCGCTCGATCCGCGCGGGCTCGATGAAGGGCGGGTTGGCCAGCGTCAGCTTGCGTTCGAGCACGTCGATGAACAGCAGCTCGTTGCCGACGAAGCGGTCGCGCCAGGCATAGGCGACCTCTTCCGCCTCGCGCAGCATGTTGAGTTCGCGCAGGGTATGGGCGAGGCCGTGGGCGACCATGGCGTCGCCGCCGCGGCCGATGGCGAGCTTGAACCATTCCAGCGCCTCGCGGAACTGGCGCCGCTTGTAGGCGTACCAGCCGAGCAGCCCGGTCTGGCTCGGGTCGCCGCTCTTGCGGGCGTAGGTCTGGAAGGCGGTGAGGTCGGCCAGCGTCGGCGTCTGGGCCGGCTCGTCGTGCAGGAAGGCGGCGATGCGGGCGCGGGTGATATCGAGGCGGATCGCGTCGAATTCCGAGGCGCCCTCCGAAGCGGTGCGCCCCATGGCGATGAGCCGCTCGGCCTGATCCATCTTGAGATGGCTCATCGCCTTCTGGATCGTGGCGAGCCGCGCGCCCGCATCGGCAGGGCCGTCGAGGACAGACTTGTAGAGATCGAAGGCGTCCTCGCCCGCCCCCGTCGTGGCGAGCGCGTCGGCGATGATCCAGAGACTTTCGAGGTCCGACGTCTCGAGGGCGCTGGGATCGGCGCGGTAGAGGGCGACCACCTCGTCGGCGTTCTTGCCGAGTTCGTTCTTGCCCGTCCCGTTCTTCTCCGCGGTGGCCTTGATGCTGTTGCGGAACTCCGCCCGGCGCAGTTTGCGTGCGAGTTCGTCCGAGGGCTGCCAGTTCGGTTCGAGCGAGCGCCGCGCGGCGATGGCCGCGCGCAGATCTTGGAAGCGTCCGGCGGTGAACAGATCCCACAGCGGCGCTTCTTCGGGCGGGCTCGGCTGCAGGGTGTCGAGATCACCCGGCTCGGTCCAGCCGGGATAGAGCCGCTTCAGCCGCGCGATCTCGGCCCTCATCCGGGCGGTCTGCTTCTGCGAGGCGTAGTAGCGCAGCGCGCTCTCATCGACCATGCCGGGCGTGACCCCGGTCTCGGGATCGACCACGATCGCGGGCGCGCGGGCACCGTCGCCGTAGATGAGGCGCGTGGACGATTCCGGCGCCGCGCCGCCCTGGGCCATTGCGGGCGCCGCACCGGCGAGCAAGAGCGCGCCGAGGAGCGCGCCCGACCGCGTGACAACGGCCAGCGGTCCGGCCGTTTGACCCCGGCGCATTCTCTCCCGCCGGGCCGGCAGCCCTTTCGGTGGAGGCCGCCGCGGGGGCGTCAGGATTTCACGCATGACGGATACCGCATCCGGGCCGCGATCAGCGAGAGGAGTTGCAGGGTAGCCGGATAGTAGTTCTGATTGTCCTGCACCGTTCTTAAGGATTCGGGAAAAGGCGTTCCGTCCGCGGCGCAGGCGGTGAGCGCGGGGATCGCCGTGTAGCCCGGCTCGCTCAGCCACTCGACCGGCTGTCCGTTGCGGGTGTCGACGATCGGCAGGCGCTCGCGGTCGATCCCGCCCCAGAGCGTCTTGAACGGCGCGTAGTCCTCCGGCCGCCCGACACCGGCCCAGGCCAGATAGAGCGGCACCCGGATCGCGTTGTAGGAGAACAGCGGCGGGAAGCCGTCGGCGGGGCGTAAGCTGTCCTTGGCCGAAATCCACTCGGTCGGCAGGCTGCTCGGCCCGAAGCGGGACTGGCGCAGGAAATCGACGCCGCTGCGGATCAGCGACGCCCAATCGTATTCGGGGGCGACGATCGGCAATCGCTGGAAGGCAGGGAAGACCCAGTAGGACAGGTTGATGAGCGGGCCGTCGGTGCGCTCGCGGGCCGAGAAGCCGGAGACGGCCGGCAGCAGGACCGGCCCGTGCGGGTCCTTGAACAGGATGGTCTTGCGGCCGAACTCGACGGCGATGCGGCGCGCGGCGGTGCGGTAGGAGGGGTCGCCCCAGGCCTCCGCCGCCTCGGTGAGCGCCCAGGCGACCAGGATGTCGCCGTCGGTGGCGTTGTTCATGTCGGAGACCGCCGGGCGGTGGTCGGGCGCCCAGCGCCATGCCAGCAGCTCGTCGGAGCGCACCATCAGGTTGGCGCGGGTCCAGCCCCAGATCCGCTCGAAGCTGGCCCGGTCGCCGGCCGCGACGGCAAGCAGCATGCCGTAGCCCTGGCCCTCGCTGTGACTGATCAGGCCGTTGGCGGTGTCGACGATCCGGCCCTGCTCGGTGATGAACCGCGCCCGGTAGGCGCGCCACGCCGCGTCGTCGCCCAGCGTGTTGGCGAGCATCGGGCCGGCATCGGTCCGCGCCGTCGTCTCGGCGCGTGGCGGGCTCGGCAGGGCCGTGGCGGGCGGCACCGTGGTGGCCTCCGTCTGCTGCGGCGCAGGTTGGCTCCCCTGGGGCGCGGTCTCCGGGGAGGCCGGCTGCGGCGTCGTCTGTGCCGCGGCGGATCCGGCCGCCGCGAGGGCGAGCGCCGAGGCGACCGCCCATCCGATGAGGCCCAGGGTGGCAGGGCTGCGGCGAGGACGGCACGGCGCGCGGGGGGGCCGCATCAGGAATTCCTCCGACCGAGTTGGCGAACGAGACCCGTCGTGGCGAGGCCGAGGCACAGCGCCATGAACAGGGTCATGCCGACGTAATAGCCGGGATTGAGGGAGAGCCAGGCCGCCGAAACGAGCCGGAAGTTCGCGAGCGACCACGAGCGGGTCTCGATCAGCGCGACGCGATCCGCATCGACCGTGGTGAGGGTGCCGTCCGAAGCGTCGAGGAAGGCGGCGCGCCCGACGAGGCGGGTCCAGACCACGGGATCGACGAGGCAGGACACCGAGGCCTTGAGCATCGACGGGTTCGGCGCGGTGACGAGCACGGTGGTCTCGCTCAGCCGCGTTCGGCCGCTGTCCTCGGCGATGATGAGCGAGGCGCGGGGATTGACCGGCACGTCTGCCGTCGGCGCCTCGATCAGGCCCGTCATGCCGTTGCGCAGCCGCAGCGCCCCGTTCGCGAGCCGGGTCCAACCCTCCCGCAGGACCGTGGGCACGAAGGCTGCGCCCGACAGGGTCTGGTCCCAGCGAGCCACGAGTTCCTCGTCGGTCTCCGGGGCTGCCGGCCGCCGCGGCGTTCGTGGCGCGGGCGCGGGCGCGGGCGCGGCGGGGGCGGCTGCGGATGCCGGGGGTGCCGCGGCCACGCTGACCGGCACCGCGGCGGGCGGCAGGGCGCAGCGCATCGGCAGGTTGCGGCGCAGCCGGTCGAGGGTCAGCACGCCCTCGGGGCCGAACTGGCCCGGCGTCGCCACCGTCTCGGCCCGCCCGCCCCAGATGCGGCGGATCTCCTCAGGATCGAGGCCGACCTCTTGGATCGTCACCGGATTGAGGGCGCGGGCGGGCGCCACCACGAGCTTGGCGCCGCTCTCCGTGCCGCCGGCATCGGGCACGAGTTCGAAGTCGATCACGCGCTTGGCGGCGATGGCGAGGCGGGCGGCCAGCGTCGCGGCCGCATCCGCCGTCTCGCGGTCGCTCACCGGCAGCACGAGGCGCGGGCGCTGGCCCGGTGCGGTGAAGGGCACGGCACCGGCTTTGACCGCCGCGAGATCGGGGCTGCGCACGGCTCGGGCGAGGGACGGGATTTCGAGGCGGGTGCGGTCGAGGAAGAGGAAGCGCGGCTGGCGTGCCGCCGGGGAGAGGGTGTCGCAGACCCTGTCCGCCGCGTTGGGCAACTGCGCGCTGATCTCGACGCTGTTCAGGCCCGGCCGCCACAGGCTCAAGGGCAGCGGGATGGCCTGATCGTCGAACACCTCGCCGCGGGCATAGGGCAGCGGCACGCTCGCGGCGTTGCGGCCGTTGATATCGACGACGATCTGCGCGTTCGAATCGAGCCCCGCGGCGTAGCCGCCGGCCAGATGCAGCATGGCCTTGCCGTAATCGGCGGGCACGAAATCGGGCGGAAAGCGCAATTCGATCCGGGTGCGCAGCAGGCGCCCGTTGAACTCGCGGCTGGTGACGCCGAGGCGTTCCAGCTCGAGCCGCTCGCCGCCCTGCACCTCGTAGCCCCGGATCAGCGGCGCGAGCGCCGTGCCGGGCCCGCTGCCGCCGGCATCGCCGGCCGCGGCGAGCTGGGTGACGGCCGCCCGCACGTCCTCGGGGCCGGTGCCGGTGACGACGAGCGTCGGCGTGCGGTTGCCCCGCGGCGGCAGCAGGGCGAGCCGCGGCCCGGTGATCGGCCCGAGATCCTCGACGCCGTCCGTGCCGCGGATCTCGGCGGCGGTGCCGACGAGCAGGTTGACCCCGCTGCGGCCGGAGAGCGGCGGCCCGAAGCTGACCGCGGGCCGGGCGAGCCGGCTCACGACGGCGAGCGCCTGCACGGCGCCGATCATCCGCTCCAGACGCGGCAGGGTCGGCTTCTCGTTGAGCAGCACGCCGATGGGCAGCGCGCCGCTCTCGTCGGGTTCGAGGGCGGCCAGCGATTTCAGGTCGAGGTCGGGGGCCGGCGCGACCACCAGCCCGGAGCGCGAGGGATCGATCTGGGTCCAGAGCTCGTAGGTTGCCTCGATCGCGCAATCGACCCGGTGGCGCTGGCTCGCCGTCAGGGTCACGGCGTTGTAGCCGGCCTTGAGGACGCCGTCGGGAATCGCGAATTCCACGACCTTGACGGCGCCGGGTGCCTGAATCCGGGTCCAGCCGACCTTGGTGCCGTTGACGAGGCCGGTGAGTTCCGAGCCCTCCGGCGCTACCGAGATCGCCGAGAGGTAGGAGACGCGCAGCCGCGCCGCGCCCCGCGCCTGCCCCTCGGTGAGGTAGACCGGGTATTGCAGCACGTCCTCCTCGCCCGAAAGGCGGAAGCCGCGGGTGCCGGCGGGCAGGCGGCGGGCCGGGGCGATGGTCGCCTGGACCTGCTGACGGCGTCCGGCGTCGGCGCTGTCGGGGGCCGACGGGCGGCCTTGCGTCGTCGGCGCCGGGGTGGCGGAGGGCGCGGGGCCTCGCGGGGGGATTTGCGCCGGAGCTTGAACTGGTGCCGGACCCTGCTTTCGCAGGGCGTCTCCGGTCGGCGGTACCGTCAGGCGCTCGGCCGGCCCGGTCCCGAGGAAGCTCTGCGCGCGGGCCGGCACCCCGCCCATGAGCGCGAGGGCGAGCGCGGCGGCCAGGGCAGGCGTCCGGGGGGCCCGGCGCGCGGGTCCGAGCCCGGATCGTGGGAGAGGCCGCCCCGCCATCGCGCTCATGCCGTGCCGGTGCCGCGGCCGGTCCGACCGGCGAGCGCGCGCTCGTTCTCGTAGTCGAGCATCATGCGCACCCAATCGTTCGAGGCGCGGGCAGGAGGGTTGGCTGATGTGTTGGCCGGCGCCTGAGGCGTTGCTTGGGCCGGCACAGGCTCCCTCGGAGCCTGCGGGGCGGCCTGAAGCGCGTGGGCCTGCACCGCTGGGGCAAGCAGCGGTTCGGGCAGGTTCGCCCCGGTCGGCGCCTGTTCCGGCGCGTCGTAGATCGGCGAGGTGCCGTCGATCACCGGCGCCACCGCCGGCCGCGCATCGGCGGCGAAGGCGTAGCGCACGGCGCGGAACGGCTCGGAGAGCCCCCACCAGATGAATTGCAGCGTGCCGGTCAGGATGTCCTTGTGGCGGCGGCGGCGCATCTGGAAGCGGCGCATCGCTTCCGCGTCGCCGTACATCAGGCCGGCGAGCGCCACGTAATCCTGCGGGCGAAGGCGCCCGAAGCTCAGGCGGGCGAAGGCCTCGTCCCCGGTGCGGTCGATTCCCTCCAGGGTGACCGGCAGGGCACCGGCCGGGCGCGCACCCGGCACCGGGACGACGGTGAGCGCGCCTGTGAGCTTGCGGTGTCCGCCCCCCGTCGGCAGCAGGGCGGCGGGCAGGCGGACGGTGCAGGCCTCGGCCGAGACGCGCTCGATCGACACGTCGATGGCCCGGCCCCCCAGCGTGACCTGGCCACGCCGGTTGATGGCGAGCGAGGGCGTCCGCTCCAGCTGTCGGCGCTCGGCGCAGACCCCGAGCGCCGCGCCCGCGGTGAGCAGGTTGAAGAAGTTCCACAGGCCGACCACCAGCATCAGGTTGGTCACGCCCGGCTCGAACAGGTAGCGCCACGCCGCCACCGCGCAGCCCGCCGCCAGCAGCCCGTAGACGGCGAAGAACGGCAGCGAGGCCGACGAGAGATGGTCGTGGTCGAGGCTGATGCCCTTGTCGGTGACGTTGAAGGTCGGCTTTCGCGGCGACCAGATCACCGAGACGATGGCTTTGGACAGATAGAGGCCCTGGACGTACTCGTAGAGTTCCGAGACGAAGGGCCAACGGAACTTGCCGTAGACGTAGTTCTGCATCATCAGGTTGATGACGATGTAGGTTGCCGTATAGGCGATCGACTCATCGACGCTTGCGACGAAGATCTTCAGGTCGAAGAAGATGTGCAGCAACGGCGCGAACATGAAGATCAGCCGCGGCACGGGGAAGAACCAGAACGTCATGCTCGAGAGGTAGGCGATCTTCTGGATCGGCTTGAGCCCCTTCTGTAGCGCGGGGTTCTTCAGGAGCAGGATCTGGAACATGCCCTGGCACCAGCGCGAGCGCTGGCCGATGAAGGCCGAGAGCGTCTCGGGCTGGAGGCCGGCGATCAGGGGCTTGTCGACATAGGCGCTGGTCCAGCCGCGGGAATGCAGCTCGAACGCGGTCTCGCAATCCTCGGTGATGGTGATGCCGGAGAAGCCGCCGGATTCGTCGAGGGCGGTGCGGCGCAGGAGGGCGGCGGAGCCGCAGAAGAACGAGCCGTTCCACTTGTCGAGCCCGCGCTGCGTCACCGCGTAGAACATCTCGTTCTCCGACGGCATCCGCTCGAAGGTCTTCAGGTTCCGCTCGATCGGGTCGGGATTGAGGAAGGCGTGCGGCGTCTGGACGAGGAAGAGCTTCGGGTCCTCGGCGAAGTAGCCCACCGTCTCGCTCAAGAAAGAGCGGAACGGGACGTGGTCGGCATCGAGCACGACAACGATCTCGCCACTGGCGAAGGCGAGACCGTTGTTGAGGTTGCCCGCCTTGGCGTGCTCGTTGCGGGCGCGGGTAAGGTAGCGGCAGCCGAGTTCCTCGGCCAGCGCCGTCAGCTCCCGCCGCCGGTCACGGGCGGCCTTGGCTTTCTCCGGGTTGGGGTCGGCGCATTTCTGGTCCGACCCGCCGTCGTCGAGAAGCCAGACGGTGAGCTTGTCGGGCGGGTAGTTGATCTGGCGCGCGGCGGCCAGCGTCATCGCCAGGATGGCGGCGTCCTCGTTGTAGCTCGGCACGAATACGTCGACCGTCGGCAGCTCGGCCGCGCTTGCGACCGGCGGCGGGGGCCGCTTGAGCGGATCGGCGTTGATGATCAGGCTCACGAACAGGATGAAGACGCAGTACAATTCGCCCACGAGCAGCAGCAGGCCGAAGCCGAAGCTGATTGGATCGCCGGGGGAGGGCAGCGTGTCGGTGACCCGCCACAGGATGTAGCGGAGCACCACGAGGCTCCCGAGCGCCAGGAAGACGAAGCGGGTGCGCGGCCCGTCGAGGAACAGCCACAGCACGATCATCGCCGCCATGGCGGCGAGACTCATGGCGAGCTGGTTCTGCGTCCCGACCGGTTGGCTCAGCAGGATGAGGCCGGCAACCGTCGTCCCCATCCAGGCCAGCCACCGCAGCGCACGTATCACACTCGCCACCCCTGCCTCGTGGACGGATCCATCATGAAAATACGCCGCTTTCCGGATGCGTTCACGACGCCGCCGCCCCACTTTACCAACAGGGTTGATTTTGCGCTGCGGAGCCTAGCGTCATCCGTAGACAATGTCCGAAAATTCGGATGAAATCTCGCGGAAATGACAGGCGGCGACGAGGAGTGTCTTCCTGGCACGGAAGCCGTTGTTCACGTGAGACAGGGGTACTTTGCCGTGAAACGGGGAGACAAGGCGGCGGATTGTCCGCTGGCGTGACCGTCGGCCCGCCCGCTCAGAAGTTCGCGCGCGCCTCGATGCTGGAATAGTAGCCCGTGCCCTGGACGCGGTCCCGCACGTAGCCGGCGGCGAGCGACATCTGGACGGGGCCGAAGCTGAGCCCCGAGAGATGAGCGCCGACGCGGTACTGGCGGAAGAAGTCGTCGCCGAGGAACAAAGCCTCCGGGCCGATATAGACGCCGTCGGCGACCATGTAGCCGACGCGGAACCGAGAATAGTAGGCGTTGAACTTGGTCGAGTAGGAGCCGTAGGCCGAGACCATGGTCCGGTCGGTCGGCGTCGCGTAGAAATTACCGGCGACCTTCAGGCCCACACCCGTTCCGACGACCGGGTTGCCGGGATCGGGGATCGAGAGCTGGTTGCTGCGGACGTTGAAGCCGACATAGCCGGCGAGCGCCGCTTCCTGCCAGATCCACTCGTAGCCGGTGAGCAGCGAGCCCTCCTGCTGGTAGCCGGTGACGCGGGCGCCGACGGCTTGTCCGGGATAGGAGTAGGTGCCGGCCACAGCCTCGACGCGCACGCGCGCGCCGCTCACCGTCGGCGGGCTGCCGAGTGCCGTCGTCACGGTGACGGAGCCGAAGGCCGAGGAATTGGAGGTGATGCTGGTCGAGCCATCGACGGCCACCGCCCAACTGTCATCCACTGCCTGCGCTTGCGCGCCGGTGTACCAATCGACGCTCGCGGCCGCGGGGGCCGGAGCCGGCAGGTCGGCGGCTCGGGCCGGGGCGGCGAGCACGGCCATGAGCCCGCAGACAAGAATACAGAGATTCCCGGGAGCCCGTTGATGGTTGCGAGAAACCACAGCCATTCGATCCTCGGATACGCACACGCTACGCACCGATTTATCGGGGTCCACGGTTAACAGGACCCTCCCCGAATCCGGAAAAGCCTATTTCATCTCGGACGAGATCTTGTCAGGCGTTCACGATGCCGGGCGATTTCAGGCCGCCCGGGCCTGCGGGGTCGCCGCGCTCAGCACCGCCGCGAGATCGTCGGGGCGGAACGGCTTGTCCAGTTGCAGGAACTGCCGCGCCGCGGCCGGCAGGTGCCCGTGGGGGCTCGCCAGGATGATGCGGATGTCGGGATAGTGCTCGACCACCGTCGCGGCGAGCTGAAGGCCGGTCATCACCGGCATCGACTGGTCGGCGACCATGGCGTCGTAGTCCGCGCTCTCGCCGAGCAGCGCAAGGGCGTGTTCGCCCGAGGCGGCCTGAACCACGTCGTGGCCGAGGTCGGCCAGCGCCTCGGCGAGGCTCGCCCGGACGAGGCTGTCGCTCTCCACCAGGAGGACGCGCAGGGTGGAATACCAGAGGGCCGGATGCTCCGGCGGCCGCTCGGCGGCCCGGAGCCAGATCTCGGCGACGAAGGCGTCCTCGCCGGTCCCGTCCGAGACGGGGCGCCAGCCGGCGCCGATCTCGGCGAGGAGCCGGGCCACCGTCTCCAGCGACCCTGAGCGGGGTGCCCGCACCGTCCGGCCGGGCTCGTGCTGTCCGCTGGCGACGAGGAGGCGCACGTAAGCGCCCGGCGGCAGGCCGAAGCCCGTCTCCGTCTCGGTCATCTCTTCGGCGGCCCCGATCGCGAAGCCATGAAGCCCGTGATCGCGGAAGTGGAAGGCGAGGTTGAGCAGGACGAGTTCGAGGATGCGCTCGGCGCACAGCACCTTCGGCAGGTCGCCGGGAACGCGGTTGATGACCGGCACGTCGCGCAGCACGTTGGCCGCCATGAAGGCGAGGGCGGCCTCGACGCTCGTGCCGAGGTCGCACTCGGCCAAGGCCTCGCCCTCGCCGCGCACGAGCCCGAGCATCCGCCGGGTCAGCGCCGCCCCGCGCGTGGCGCCCGCGAGCGCCGCATCGACGAGGCGTGCCGGCTCGGGGTTCAGGCCGTGGCGTCGGCGCACGGTCGCGAGGTTGGCATGCACGATCGTGAGCACGTCGTTGAAGTCGTGGACGATGCCGTCGGTCACGCGGCGCAGGACGGCGTTGCGCCGCCGCTCGTTCAGGCCCGAGGGCGTCTCCGAGACGCCGCCCTCGATCGCCCGGCTCAGGGCGTGGATGCGGCTGCCGTCGCCCGCCGCGCGCAGGAAGCGCACCAGCACCCGCCGGTCCGCTTCGGGCGCGGGGTCGGCGCCGTCGGCGCGGGCGCGCAGCACCACGTCGTGCGGCCCGTCCGCCCGGCGCGCCGCGTCGAGGGTGAGGTCGAGGAGGGCGTGGTCCTCCGGCTCGAACCATTCGGCGAGGTCGGACAGGTCGGTGGCGTGGTCCGAGGCCGTCGCCGTGCCGGTCCGGTCGGAATCCGACCACACGACCTGACGTGTCTCCGGGTCGATCTCCCAGCAGGTCCAGCCGGACATCGCCTCGAAGGTCTGAAGCCGGCCTTTGATCCGGTCGAGACCGGTTCCCGCCAGCGCCAGCGCCGCCTCGCGGCTCTGGGAGCGGCCGGCGACCGCCTCGGTCAGCGCCGCGATCTCGCGCACCGGAGAGGCCGCAGCCTCGTCCGGCCCGGCCTCGCCCTGGGCGAGGCGCTGCAGCGGCTGCGCGGCGCGGCCCCCCAGGGCGTAGCCGAGCCCGGCGGCGGCGCCGACCACGGCGAGCGCCAGCGCCAGGAGGCGCCCGTTGGGCAGCAGACCCGCCGCCACGCTCGCCGGTGCGTAGGCGGTGACCACCCAGCCGGGAGAGCTGAGTTCGCGCCCGCCCTGGACCGGCGCGGAGGCCGAGCGGTGCTCGCCCCAGGGCGCGGACGCGGTGCCCGCGAGCCGCCGCCCGTCGGCGCCGCTCACGGTGAAGGCGGTCGTTTCGGGCAGGTCGAGCGCCCCGCGCAGGCGGGCACCGATCTCGAGGAAGGCAGGGCCGGCGCGAAGCTGGATCCGGTCGGAGCGTCCGGGCATCCCGAGAGAGAGGACGACATCGAAGGGGGCCGTCTCGTCCCCCTGGGTCGCGATGACGACCTCGGCGTTGCGCGCCCGCGCGAACCAGGGCTGCCGGGCGACGCTGCTGCCGGGCCGGCGCGGATCGGCGGCGGCGCGCACGCTGCCATCCGCACCGATCAGCGCGGCATCCCCGTAGCGCGGGTTGAGCGCGAGCCAGTCCCGCAGCAGGGCCGAGCGATCGGCCTCGTTCAGCGTCGGATCGCCGGGGCGCAGCAGCAGCGCGACGGTGCGCGCATCCGCGACACTGCCATTCAGCTCCGCATCGACTGCGTCCGCGAAGGCACGTGCGCCCGTCATCGCGGCACGCTGCGCGCCGTCCGTGGCGGGACCGGCCCCGAGCACAGCGGTCCCGATCCAGGCGAGCCCGAGCGCCGCCGCCGCGATCAGGGCGAGCTGGGCCGCGTTCAGCACCTTGAGCGAGATTCGGACGGAATCCAGCATGCGGGGGCTCCGCCGGCACAGCTTGCCGGCCGCAGGAAACCGGGATTGGTATCCCTGCCCGTTAGACGAGGCCGCCAAGCGCTTAAGGGCCGGTTAATGCTGGCGCCATTCACCGCCCGTCGGCCCGGTGTTGCCGGGAAGAGCCTCGCCCTGCACGCGTGAACCGTCGAAAGCTACTCCGCGGGCCGGCGAGCCGGCCGTCTCCTCGAATCGGATGCGACAGGGCCCATCCGCCTTTCGAGGGTTTTGTGGCTTTTGTGGCATAGGCGTTGCTAGGACGTGTCCGCCGGCCGTGAGGGCCGGTGACGGCGAGCATGCGAGCCTCCGTTTCGCCCCCGCGCGGATGGCCCGCGTGAGCGATTCCAACGGGATGGAATCGGCCTCGCCGTCTTCAAGGATGCGGAGCGCGAGATCGAGATGAACGCAATGGCCCTTTCCGTCGCCGTCGCCCCCGAGATGGCCGAGGATGCGCTGGCGGACCAATTGATCGAGATGACGGTCGAGGATTGCCAGCGCGCCTTTGCCGAGGGCCGCGTCACCGCCGAGGCGCTGGCGGCGGCGTTCCTGGCGCGGATCGAGACCTACAATCCGCGCTACAAGGCGCTCATCGTGATGAATCCGCGGGCACTCGACGACGCCCGCGCCATCGATGCCCGCCGTGCGGCCGGCGAAGAGCTGGGGCCGCTTGCGGGCGTACCCGTGGTCATCAAGGACACGATGGACATGGCGGGCCTGCCGAGCACCGGCGGCTGGCACTTCCTGTCCGCCGAGGCCGGCGGCGTCGATCTGATTCCGGCGACCGACGCGCCGGTGACGGCGCGGATGCGCGCGGCCGGTTGCGTCATCCTCGGCAAGACCAACGTGCCGGTGCTGAGCCACACCGGCAGCCACGCCAATGATTCCTGGGCCGGCCCCACCCTCAACCCGGCCGCGCCCGACCGCATCCCCGGCGGGTCGAGCGCCGGCACCGCCACGGCGGTGGCCGCGAGCCTCGCCGTCCTTGGGCTCGCCGAGGAGACCGGCGGCTCGATCCAGAATCCGGCCTCGGCGCAGGGCTTGGTCGGCATCAAGCCGAGCTTCGCCCTCGTGCCGAATGCCGGCGTGATGCCGCTGGCCGGCAGCACCCGCGACGTGGTCGGGCCGATCGCCCGCTGCGTGCGCGACGCCGCGCTCACCCTCGACGCGCTCGCCGGCTATTCCTCGGCCGACCCGAAGACGGTGGCCGGCATCGGCAAGCGCCCGGCCGCGGGCTACGCGGCAGGGCTCGACGCGAGCGCGCTGGCGGGCAAGCGCCTCGGCCTCTACGGGCCCGGCTGGCGCGACCTGCCGCTCTCGGAGGAGGCCAGTGCCCTCTACGCGCGCACGCAGAAGGAGTTGGAAGCGGCCGGCGCCACCCTGGTGGCCGATCCCTTCGCCGGCACGGGCTTTGCCGCCCTCGCCGAGCCGACGCCGGGCCTCGTCTACTTCGACGCCCGCGGTTTCGAATCCGCACCCTACGACCTCCAGCTCTACTTAGAGCGGATGGGGCCGGACGCGGCGATCCGCAGCTTCGCCGCCTTTGCCGAGGCGACGAAAGCCGAGGACGCCTTCGCGCCGGGCGGCGTGCTGCACCCGATCACCAACCTGCCTGGGCTCGCGCCCTGCCTCGCCGACCCGGCGAGCCCGCCCGACCTCTCCGGCTTCCTCGCCGCCCGCGAGGCCTATCTCGCGCTGTTCGACCGGGTGATGGCGGAGCACGAGCTCGATGCCTTGGTCTTCCCGCAGATGCGGGCCGAGCTGCCGCCGCTGCACGGGCCGGGCACGCTCCTCGAAACCACGGTCTGCGAGATCAACATCGCCGGCCTGCCGGGGGTGACGCTGCCGGCGGGCGCCTACGCCTCCGGCTCGCCGTTCAACCTGATCTTCGTCGGGCGGATGTGGAGCGAGGGCGAGCTGCTCGCCTGCGCCTACGCCTACGAGCAGGCGACGCATCACCGCCGCGCCCCGGCCCTCGACGCCTGATTTTTTGGAACGCGCGCGCATCCTGTCCGGCTCGCCTGGGCTGGACAGGATCGCGGCGTGGTTGTGCACCCTGTGCACGTCTTGGAAATTGTGCGCGACCGTTCTGTGTCCGCGGCGCTATCCTGATCCCAAAGGGGACAGGGCCGGGATGCTGACCGATCATCGCCACGAGGAAATTCTCTCGCAGCTCGCGCAGACGGGGCGCGTCGGCGTCACCAGCATCGCCGCCACCCTGGCGGTCTCCGACGAGACGATCCGGCGCGACCTGAAGATGCTGGAAGAGCGCGGGCTGCTGCGGCGCATCCATGGCGGCGCCGTGATGCCGCGCCTCGATCAGGAGCGCCCGCTCACCGAGCGCAGCGGGCTCAACAGCCGGGAGAAGGGCCGCGTCGCCGCGCTGGCCGAGGGGCTGGTGGAGGACGGGATGTCGATCTTCATCGACACCGGCACCACCACGCTGGCCCTGGCCCGGCGGCTCACCACTCGCAAGCTCACGGTGACGACGAACTCCATCGACCTCGCGCTGCTACTCGCCGACAGCCCGGCGCGGGTGAACCTGACGCCGGGCCGGCTGCGGCCGAACGACAACGCGCTGGTCGGCTACGACACCGTGGACTACGCCCGGCGCCACTTCTTCGATCTCGCGATCATGGGCATCGCGGCCTGCGACCTCGCCCAGGGCTGGATGGATTACGAGGAGCACGAATCCGTCCTGCGCCGGGCGCTGCGGGGCCAGACGAGGCGGGCGGTGCTGCTCGCCGATTCCCGCAAGTTCGGGCGCCAGGCCAACCTTCAGACGTTCGATCTCTCCGCGCCGCTCACCGTGGTGACCGACCGGGCACCGCCCGAGCCCTTCGCCGAGCGGTTCAGCCGGCACGCCATCGATCTGATCTGCGGCTGAGGCCTGGGGCTCGGAGACGGCGCCTCACGGCGTCGGCAGCGTCGGCGTGACCTCGGGCGGGGTCTCGCGCAAGGCGCGCAGCTCGTACCAGAGGGCGTTGAGCACGCCGACGGCGGCGGCCAGTCCGAGGCCGAGGATCCAGGCGAAGTACCACATCGTCGCGCGTCCTGATGCGAGGCAGGGGGGAGGCCCCGGCGGCGCCGGGGCCGGAAACGTCAGTAGGCGGCCGAGCCCGGCGCGGTGATGTCGCGCTCCGAGACCTTGCCCCACAGCACCCGGTAGACCCAGGCGGTGTAGGCGAGGATGATCGGCAGGAAGACCACCGTGGCGATCAGCATGTTGCGCAGGGTCGCCCGGCTGGAGGAGGCGTCGAACACGGTCAGTGCGTGGCCCGGATGCGTGTTCGAGGGCAGGATGACCGGGAACATCGACAGGCCGACGGTGGCGATGATGCAGGCGATGCCGAGGCTGGAGGCCAGGAAGGTCAGCCCCTCGAACCGGGCGCGGAAGCCGAGCGCCGCCAGCAGCGGGCCGGCGATGCCGAAGAGCGGCACCAGGGCGAGCGCGGGATGGGCCCGGAAGTTCGCGAGCCACGCGCCGGCATCCGTCACGACCGCCTTGGTTAGCGGATTGGACGGGCCGTCGCCGGGAAGCGGGCTCAGCACCCGGTAGCCGCCGAAGGCGCCGGCCCAGATCAGGAGGCCGCCGAGGGCGAACAGGGCGGCGGTGGCGAGCGCGGCCTTGAGCCCGATGGCGCGGGCGCGCTCGGCGACCGGCCCCTCGGCCTTGAAGGCGAGCCATGCCGCGCCGTGCGCCACCAGCATCGCCAGAGAGACGAGGCCGCACAGCAGCGCCAGCGGGTTGAGCAGGCCCAAGAGGCTGCCCGCATAGATCGGGCGAAGGTCGCCCGTGAAGTGGAAAGGCACGCCCTGGAGCACGTTGCCGACGGCGACGCCGAAGATCAGCGCCGGCACCGCGCCACCGACGAACAGCGCCCAATCCCAGCGCGCGCGCCAGACCGCGCTCTCGCGCTTCGAGCGGTACTTGAACGCCACCGGCCGCAGGATCAGGGCGAACAGCACGAGGAACATCGCGAGGTAGAAGCCGGAAAAGCTCAGCGCGTAGAGCGCCGGCCACGCGGCGAAGATCGCACCGCCGCCGAGCACCAGCCAGACCTGGTTGCCTTCCCAGGTGGCAGAAACGGTGTGGATCGCGAGGCGCCGCTCGACGTCGGTGCGGCCAACGAAGGGCAGCAGGGCGCCGACGCCGAGATCGAAGCCATCGGTGACGGCAAAGCCGATCAGCAGCACGCCGAGCAGCACCCACCAGATCAGGCGTAAGCTTTCGTAGTCCGAGAGAAGGGCGAGCATGGAGGGAAACTCCTCGGGCGAGGGGCCGGCGCAATGGCGAGGTCGGCCGGCGAAGGGAGAAGGAGGGCTACTCGGCCGCGACGAGGCCGGCGTCGGTCCGGTTCGTGCCGGCACCGGGAAAGAGGGCGGCCGGGTCTTCGGCGAGCGTCTCCGGGCCCTTGGCGATGGCGCGCAGCATCAATTGCACCTCGATCACCGCGAGCACGCCGTAGACCAGGGTGAAGCCGGCGATGGTGATGAGGAGCGAGGGAATGCCGAGTTCCGAGGTGGCGAGCGCGGTCGGAAGCACGCCCTCGATGATCCAGGGCTGGCGGCCGAACTCGGCGACGAACCAGCCGAACTCGATCGCGATCCAGGGCAGCGGCAGGGCCAGCATCGCGGCCCGGAACAGCCAGCGGGGCGCCTCGGCCTCGCGGGCGGTGTACCAGAGCGCCGCCCCGAACAGGCCGATCAGCAGGAAGCCGCAGGCCGCCATCGCCCGGAAGGTGAAGAACAGCGAGGGCACGTGCGGCACGGTGGACCACGCCGCTCGGTCGATCTCCGCATCGGTCGCCTTCAGCGGATCGCCAATCAGGGGCTTGAGGAGCTGCGCGTAGCCGAGATCCTGTTGCGTCCGGGCGAACTCGGCCCGGGCCGCCTCGTCGGTGCGGTCGGCCTTGATCCGCTCCAGCGCCGCGTAGGCGACGAGCCCGTTGCGGATGCGGCCCTTGGCGTGATCGACCAGTTCGGTGATGCCGGGGATTTCGGTCGTCAGCGAGCGGGTGCCGATCAGGCCCATCGCGTAGGGGATGTGGAGCGCGTAGCGGGTGGTGCGGCTCTCCAGATCCGGGACGCCGATCGCCGTGAACGACGCGGGCGCGGGCTCCGTGTGCCACATCGCCTCCATGGCGGCGAGCTTCATCTTCTGGTGGTCGGTGACGGCGTAGCCGCTCTCGTCGCCCAGCACGACGACGCTGAGGGCCGAGGCGAGGCCGAAGGCCGCCGCGATGGCAAACGAGCGCTTGGCGAGTTCGAGATGCCGCCCGCGCAGGATGTAGAAGGCCGAGACGCTGAGCACGAACACCGCGCCGCAGACATAGCCGGCCGAGACCGTGTGGACGAACTTCGCCTGCGCCACCGGATTGAGGATCACGGCGGCGAAGTCGGTCACCTCCATGCGCATCGTATCGGGGTTGAAGGCCGAGCCGACCGGGTTCTGCATCCAGCCGTTGGCGATCAGGATCCAGAGTGCGGAGAAGTTCGTGCCGAGCGCCATCAGCCACGTGACGATGCAGTGGGCCAATGCCGTGAGCTTGTCCCAGCCGAAGAAGAACAGCCCGACGAAGGTCGCCTCCAGGAAGAAGGCCATCAGGCCCTCGATGGCGAGCGGGGCCCCGAACACGTCGCCGACATAGTGCGAGTAGTAGGCCCAGTTCATGCCGAACTGGAACTCCATGGTCAGGCCGGTGGCCACACCCAGCGCGAAATTGATCCCGAACAGGAGGCCCCAGAACTTGGTCATGTCGCGCCAGATCTTGCGGCGCGTCATGACGTAGACCGTCTCCATCATGGCGACGAGGATCGAAAGTCCGAGCGTCAGCGGCACGAACAGGAAGTGGTACATCGCCGTCAGCGCGAATTGCAGGCGCGACAGATCGACGAGCAGCGGGTCGGTCATGGGAGGCTCCTTGTCCGATGCTGCCTCTCGCGCTGCCGCGCTTTTGCATCCTTGACGCAGATCAAAGCCGCTCGAGCCGCCCCCGCCGCACAAGGCGGCATGACCCGTCGATCCCCCCGCGCCCGTTCCGCCCCAGAGCCCACGGCGCTGACCCTCGCTCGCGGGGCGGCGCGGGCCGGCCTGTCGCGCCTCCACGGGCTCCAGGCCCTGCGCTGCGCCGCGACGCTCGGGCTCGCCGTCGCGCTGGCGCGGCTCGCCGGGGCGCTGATCGAGACGGGCGGGCTCGATGGGCCCGCGCTCGGCCTTGCCGGGGCCTGCCTCCTCGCGGGCGCCGGGCTGGGATACGCGATCGAGGCGCGCAGCGCCGCCCTTGAGGCGGAGGTCGCCGTCGCTCTGGTCGATGCCGCCGAGGCGCGGCTCGCGGCGATGCCGGCGCGCACCGCCGCCGACCTGCCGCGCGGCGCGGTGATCGCCGGGCTGCAGCGGCATCCCGGCGCGCTCGCCCGCCTCGTCGTCGGCCACGCCGTGGCGCGGCGGATGATGGCGCTCGGGCCGGTGCTGACGGCATGCGCGGTCGCCGTCGTCTCGTGGCAGGCGGCCCTGGCGCTGCTCCTCGCCACACCGGTGATGATCGTGTTCTTCGCCCTCGTCGGCGGCATGATCCGCGAGCGGGCCGCCGCCCAGGAGGCGGCGCTCGGGCGGCTCGCCACGCAGTTCGCCGACCGGGTGCGGACGCTGCCGACGATCCTCTCCGCCCACGGCCTGCCCCGCGAGACGGCCAAGCTCGACCGTCGGCTTGAGACTTACGCCGACGGCACCATGGGCGTGCTGGCAGTGGCTTTTCTGAACGCGGGCGTGCTCGACTTCTTCGCCTCGCTTGCCATCGCGATCCTGGCGGTGTTCCTCGGGCTCGGCCATCTCGGCCTTGCCGAGGTGCCGGGCTTCGCAGGTCTGGCGCTGTGGCAGAGCCTGCTGATCCTGCTGCTCGCCCCCGAATACTTTTTGCCGTTCCGCCGCTACGCCGAACTCTACCATGCCAAGGCGGAGGGTGAGGCGGCCGCGGAGGCGCTCGCCTGGGTGTTTTCGGAGGACGCCGACACGGCACCCGAACGCGGCGTGGTTCCCGCAATGCCGGGCGCCCGCGGCCTCGTCCTGCCCCATGCCGGACCCGTCGCCGATTTCGACCTGCCCGCGACCGGCCTCGTCGCGCTGACAGGCCCGAGCGGCGCCGGCAAGTCGACCCTGCTGCGGGTGCTCGCTGGTGTCGAGGCACCCCTCGCCGGGACCGTCCGCGTGCCGGATCAGGGGCATCCCGCGACCTGGGTCTCCTTGGACACGCCGATCCCGGCCGGCACGCTCGCGACCGCCATCGCCGACGGCAGACCGGTGCCGCCTGAGGCGGTTGCCGCCGCCGCCGCGTCGCTCGGCCTGGACGACGATCCGCACTGGCCCGGCGGCCTCGATGCCCCCGTACGGGCGGGCGCCGAGAACCTCTCCGGCGGCCAGCGGGTCCGGGTCGCCGTCGCGCGCCTGCTGCTGCGGCCCGGCACCGCCTTCTGCGACGAGCCCACCGCCAAGCTCGATCCCGACAACGCCGCGCGGGTGCGCCGGGCCCTCGCGCGCGCCGCCCGCGCGCGCCTCGTCATCGTGGCGACCCACGACCCCGCGCTGGCGGCGATCGCCGACCGGCGCATCGCCCTGAGGCCCACCCTTTCCGAGAGGCAGGCGGCCTGATGCGCACACGCTCCGATACGACGCCGGGCGGTTCCGGCCGCGCCGAAACGTCCCGAGCTTGGACCCTCGCCTTCGCCCTCGCGGCTTTGGCGCTCGCCGCGAATCTCGCGCTCGCCGGCACCGCCGTGAGCTTCCTGGCCGCGGTGGCCCTGGCCGGGGCCGGGCCGGCGGCCTTCGCCTTCAACTTCCACCACCCCGCCGCCCTGGTGCGCCTGTTCGCGCTGCTGCGCACGGGCGCGCGCTACGGCGAACGCATGGCCGGCCACCGCGCGGCGCTGACCGATCAGGTCCGCCGCCGCGCCGGCCTGTTCGCGGCGCTTGCGCGGGCGCCGGAGAGCCGCGGCGCCGGCTGGCAGCTCGGGCGGCCGGAGCGGCTCGCCGACTTCATCGACGACGTGGCCGACATCGACTACGCCCGGCTGCGCGTCGGCTTTCCCGTGGCCCTGACCGGCGCGTCGCTCGCCGGGCTCGTATTCGCCACGGCCCTCACGGCGCCGCTCGCGCTCCTTCCCGTCGCGGTGCTCGCGCTGGCGGGCGGCCTCGTGGCCCGGCATGCGCTGACGCGGATCGCGGCCATCGAGGACTGGGCCCGCCGCGCGCGGCGCACCGCTGCCGCCGATCTCGGAGCGGCGCTGGCGGGTGCGGTACCCCTCGACGTCGAGGGGCGGCGCGGCCCGGCCCTGCGGATCGCCCTCGATCCCCTGCGCGATGCCGAGCGCGAGGCCGCCTGCGGAAAGCGGGCGCTGGCCCGGTTCGAGTCCGTACTGGCACTGGCGCTGGCCGGCCCCGCCATCGCCCTAGCCGTGCTGCTCGCCGCCTGGAGCGCGGGTGCCCGCGGCACCGGACTCTTGCCCGCCGCCTTCCTAGCCTTTGCTTGGCTCGCCCTCGCGGAGCCGATCCTGTCCCTGCCGCGCGCGCTGCTCGGCTCCGTCCGCGCCCGGCTCGCCCGCCAATCCCTCGCCGTGGAGGAGGGCACCGCCGCGGAGCCGGCCCCCCGGCCCGGTCCGGCCCCCGGCGCCCTGACCCTGCACGGCCTGCGCCTGCGGGCGCCGGACGGGCGCGATCTCGGCCCGGCACCGGAGCTTGCCGTCGCCCCCGGCACACCGCTGACCCTCGTCGGCGCCAGCGGCTGCGGCAAGACCACCCTGTTGAAGGCGCTGGCTGGCTGGAGCGAGGAGCGGCCCGGCGAGACGGTCCGGCTCGGCGGCGCCGTCCGCCCGGCGGCCGAGCGGCGGGGGCTGACGCATCTGAGCCTGCACGATGCGGCGATCCTGTCCGACACCGTCCGCGAGAACCTGTTCGCGCCTGGCGTCTCCGACGCGGCTTTGTGGGCGGCCCTGGAGGCCGTCGAACTCGACACCCGCATTCGGGCGGCCGGCGGCTTCGATGCCTGGATCGGCGAGGGCGGCCTTTCGCTGGGCGAAGCGCAACGCCTCAACCTCGCCCGCGCCTGCTTAAGCCCGGCCCCCGTCATCCTCCTCGACGAGCCGGCCGAGCATCTCGGCGACGATCAGGCCGCGCGCATCCTCGGGCGCCTGCTCGTGCACTGGCATGACCGCATCGTCGTGCTGACGAGCCACCGACCGGATCTCAGGCTGCCTGGGCGCCGGGTCTCGCTCGGGCTGGATTGAGGCAAGCCCAACCCGAACGCCGGGACTCTCCTTACACTTTGCCAAGTCGGCGAGGGTCGGGCCGCCGGCGAGGCTCTGTGCCGCCGGTTTGCGCCGTCGAGGCATCCGTGCGCGCCGCCTCCGGTGCGCCCTCTCTCGAAGCTGTCGCGGTCGCGAGAAGCGGCATAAATCCCTTTACGACATCCGTTCCGATCAAGAAGGCTGGAAAGATCAGGATAAAGATGTGGCCGCGAAAGAAATCACTTGGCGGGAAGACATCGCCCGCGCCGCCGTAATGCGCTTCCTCGGTCGTCCTTCATTCTCCGCTCGCTTCGGCCCTGTCCGGTTTCGACTTCACAGGCGACGCGGAGGCAGGCTATTGAATCGCCTGGAGCGGGCTACGGGACGGGAGGCTTCCGATGCAAAGCTCTGGCGAGAGCCCCGGTGTCGAGCCGATCCCAGCCGAGCCGCCTTGCGCGCACGACCGCTCGGAGAGTGGCTGCGCCGCGTGCAAGGTCCGCCTCATCAGCGTCTGCGCGGCGCTCACGAGCGAGGAACTCGCCGGCTTGGAGGCGCTGAGCCAGCCCGTCCATCTCGACCCGCGCCAAGCCCTGTTCCAGCAGGAGGGCCGGGCGGGCGCCGTCTACAACGTCACCGAGGGGGCTTTACGCCTGTCGCGGCTTCTGCCGGACGGGCGGCGGCAGGTCATGGGTTTCGCCATGGTCGGCGATTTCCTCGGTCTCGCGCTGCCCGAGCGCTTCACCGTCACCGCCGAGGCGCTGGCGCCGACGACGCTCTGCCGGTTCGAGAAGCGTGCCTTCGCCGGCCTCGTCGCCCGGACGCCACACCTGCTGCAACGCCTCTACGAGCGGGCCGGCCATGAGCTGACGCTGGCTCAGGATCACATGCTGCTGCTGGGCCGCCGCACCGCCGAGGAGAAGGTGGCGAGCTTCCTGCTCGGCCTGCGCACGCGCTACGCCCGCATCGGGCACGATTCCATCACTGTCGAGCTGCCGATGGGCCGGCAGGACATCGCCGACCATCTCGGCCTCACCATCGAGACGGTGAGCCGGATGCTGACCCGGCTCGACCGGGAGAAGGCGCTGCTGATCGTGCCCGGCGGCGTGCGCCTGTTGGACGTTGCCCGGCTCGAACGCATCGCGGCGAGCTGAAACGGGAACCCTTGATCAGAGCGGAAGCCGAATTCCGCTCTCCCGCAGGGATCGACCGGACTTCGTCCGAGCGCCTCACCGTTCGAGGGTCTGAAGGTAGGCGATCAGGGCCTGCGCCTCGTCGGGATCGAGCCGGAATTCCGGCATCGTCGGATGGCCCGTGGTGATGCCCTCCGCCAACGCCTCGGCCAGATCCGTGACGGGGTAGCGGCGGTGCAACGCGCGGAACGGCGGCGCGTCCGGCAACGGGCTCGCGCCGACGCGGCCGATCGCGTGGCAGCGAGCGCAGTTCGTGCGCGCGATGGTCTCGCCACGCTTAGCGCGGGCATCGAGCGCCTGGGTGGCGGCCGGGAGGGCGATCAGCAGGAGGGCCAGGATCGGAAGGGTGGTCGCGATACGCATCAGTGACACATCAGGCAGGGGAGGGGGCTGCGGTGCAGCATCTCGCGGGTGACGCCGCCGAACAGCCACTCGCGCAGGCGGGTATGGCCGTAGGCGCCCATCACGATGAGGTCGGCCCCCTGTTTGACGGCGAAGCGCAGGAGTTCGTCGCCGTCGCTCACGACGCTGCGCAGCAGGTGGGTCGTGATGGCGGCGCCGTGGCGGGCAAGATGGCCGGCGACATCTTCCGCGCCCTCGTTGCGGGCGCCTTCGCCGGTGCTGACGACGAAGACCTGATCCGCCTCGCGGATGAAGGGCAGCGCGGCCGAGACGGCCCGGCGCGCCTCTGACCCGTCCTTCCAGGCCACGACGATCCGGGCGCCCCGAAGGTGCTCGGCGCGCGGGGGCACCACGAGGACCGGGCGGGCGGCCTCCATCAGGACGGGGCCGGGCGACACGCCGAGGGTGGAGAGCGGGATGTCGTCGAGGCCGCAGCGTCCCACCACGAGGAGATCGGCCGCCCGCGCCTGCTCGACGAGGTGGGAGATCGGACCCGCCAGGGCCTCGCGCCAGTCGCGGCGCAGCGGGGCTTCGGCGGAGCGCTCGAACAGGGCGTGTGCCTGTTCGAGCAGGGCCCGCGCCTTCTCCTCGAAATGCGGCTCCTCGTCATAGATCTCGCCGATATCGCGCACGTAATCGGGTGTCGGCACCTTGCAGGCGGCCGCCCCGGTGAGCGTCGCCTCGAAGCGCCGTGCGAGCGTGGCCGCAAGCCGGATGCGCTCGGCGGCGGCCTCGTCGAGGTCGACCGAGACCAGGATGTTCGCGTAAGCCATGCTCGCCTCCCCGGGGCATCCCCTCCGCTCGGCGGGGCCATCCTTCGTGGGAGGCATCCTTGCCGCCGGCCGGTACGGGTGCCTTGATCCAGCGCAAGGCGGGCCGAGTGGCCCCCCTTGCGCCGGCCTGCGGCCGACCGCTTCACTCTGCGAGGCTTGAGAACACCATGACCGGCCAGCCCCCCGTCGTCGTCGCGGTCGCGATCACCGGCTCGGTGCCGCGCAAACGCGACAACCCGGCCGTGCCGATCACGGTCTCGGAGCAGATCGAATCGACCCAGGCCGCCTTCGAAGCCGGTGCGGCGCTGGCCCACATCCATGTGCGCAACGACGACGAGAGCCCCTCGTCCGATCCGGAGAAGTTCGCCGCCGTGCAGGCGGGCCTGCGCAAGCACTGCCCCGGCATGATCGTCCAGTTCTCGACCGGCGGGCGCGGCCGCGACCCGGCGAGCCGCGGCCTCTCGCTCCAGCACCGACCCGACATGGCCTCGCTCTCGACCGGCTCGGTCAACTTCCCGACCATCGTCTACGAGAACCACACCACCCTGGTGACAGAACTCGCCGGCCAGATGCAGCGCAACGGCGTGCGGCCGGAGATCGAGATCTTCGACCTCTCGCACCTGCACGGAGCCAAGCGCCTCGTCGAGGCCGGGCTGATGGATGCGCGCCCGCACGTGCAGTTCGTGATGGGCGTGAAGAACGCGCTGCCGGCGCAGGAGCACCTGCTCGACCTCCTGCTCGGGGAGCTGCGCCGCCTGCTGCCGCAGGCGACCTGGACTGCTGCCGGAATTGGCCGCGAGCAGGCCCGCGTGATGGATTGGGCGCTGGCCCGCGGGGCGGATGCGGTCCGCACCGGGCTGGAGGACAACATCCGGATCACGCGGGAGCAGCTGGCGGGCAGCAACGCCGAACTGGTCGGCCTCGCCGTCGCGGCGGTGGCCCGGCACGGCCGCCGTGTCGCGACCCCGGCGCAGGCCCGGACCGTCCTCGGCCTCCCTGCCTGACGGCAGCTGATCCTAACGCCTCGCGAGGCCGGGCGCGCCTGCTGCGGCGTCGAAGGGCAGCGCCCGCTCCAGCAGCCCCGCCCCGAACCGCTCGCGGAAGCCGAGATGCGGCATGTGGGCGTAGCCGATATGGCAGCGGCATTGCGCCAGCGGACAGGGCCGCGGCGTCAGGGCGGCGTCGAAATCCGGGTCGTAGAGGTTGCCGATCCGGGCCGGAACGACGTGGCAGCGGCGGACCTCGCCGTCGCCATCGACGCTGACCACGCTTTCGCCCGTGGCGCAGGCCCGGCCCCGGCTGCGGATCCCGGTGCGGTTGAGGTCGAACAGCGGATCGAGCGCACGCAAGGTGGCGAGGTCGTCCGGCCCGTAATAGTTCGGCCCCTCGTCCCGGTAGGCGTTCACCCAGAGGTAGGTCTCGGGCCGAAGCGCCCGACGCAGGGCGGCGAGCGCCGCGAAATGCTCGCGCTTGCCCACGATGCCGACGCTGTAGCTGATGCCGCGGGCGTCGAGTTCGGCGCAGCGCCCGAGGAAGCGGTCGAGCGGCGTCTCGCCCGGATGGAAGGTGCACCAGAAGCCGATGCGGTCGGAATCGCAGCCGTCGAGCCAGCCCGTCGGCCAGGACAGGTTGGTCTGCGCGGCGACCCGCGTGACATGGGGCATCCGGCTGAGCCGCGCCATCGCCGTCCGGTAGGCCGGCCGGATCAGCGCCTCGCCCCAGGGTGTGAACAGGATGCCCAGCGTGCGCCGGGTCTGGCTGTCGGCCCAGTCGACGAAGCGGGCGAGTTGGCCTGCGTCGCGCCGTAGGGTCTCGCGGCTGTCCCGGCGCTTGGCGAAGGGGCAGTAGGGGCAGGCGTAATTGCAACTCGCCAGCGGGCCTCGGTAGAGGATGTCGAGATGGGCGCCTGCCATGGTCAGCGCAGCGCGTAGGCGCGCATCCGCTCGCGCACGCCCGCCGTCTGGAGCCAGGGGCCGATCGCGTCGGAGCGTTCGAGGCCCGCCTCGGTCAGCCTGAGACCCTCCGCGTCGAGGGTGGCGAGGCCCGCCTCTGCAAGGTCGGCCAGTTCCGGCAGGTCGGCGAGGAGCGGCGTGCCGAAGCGCTCCGCATAGGCGCGCGGGGACAGGCCGGGAGCCTGGAGCAGATGCATCAGCACGAAGCGGCGGCGCTGGTCCTCGGCGTCGAGCCACGCGCCGTAATCGGCCCGGCCGTGGCGCTCCGCGTCGCGGGCGGTGTAGTCGGCGACGATGGCGGCGACGCCCGGCTGCCCCACGGCGTAGGCGGTCGCGTAGTGCAGGGCGGCGGTGTAAGAGCGCGCCCCGGCGCCGAGCCCGACCATGCCGTCGCGGGCGCAATCGTAGGCCGGGCCCCATGCGGCCTCGGGGGCGCGGCGGAACATCCGCATCGAGATCTGCCGGTAGCCCGCCGCGCGCAAGCTGTCGCGGGCCGCGCGGTAGATCGCGAGGCGGCGCGCATCCCAGGCGCGGTCGTCCTCGGCGGCTCCGCCCCGCCGGCCGAGCCCGGTCAGCGGCCGGACGTAGAGGGGATAGAGGAAGAGCTCTTCCGGCTCCCAGGCAAGGGCCGCCTCGACGGATTCGAGGAAGCTGGCGGGTGTCTGCCCGGCGGCGCCGTAGATCAGGTCGATGTTGAGGACCGGGATGCCGGCGTCACGGATCGTTCTGAGCGCCGCCTCGACGCTGCCTCGGGCTTGCGGCCGGCCCATCGCCCGCGCCTCGTCGTCGCGAAACGACTCGACGCCGATGCTGATCCGCTCGACCCCGTGCGCCCGCAGGACGGCGAGCCGCTCCGGCGTGGTGGTGCCGGGCGCGGTCTCGACCGAGGCCGGAAGCGCCAGGGGCGTGGCCCCGAAGGTGTCGCGCAGATCCGCCAACAGGCGGTCGAGGTCAGGCGCTTCGAGGAAGGTCGGGGTGCCGCCGCCGAGCGCCATGCGGGCGACCCGGAACCGGCCGAGGCTGTCGGCCACCGTCTCGGCCTGGAGCCGCAGGGCGTCGAGATAGGGCGCGACGCGGCCCTCGCCGCGGGTCAGGGTGAACAGGTTGCAGAAGCCGCAGCGCATCGCGCAGAACGGCACGTGCACGTAGAGGAACAGCCCGTCCTTGGCTTCCTCCGCCCAGGCCTCGCGCAGGGGCACCGGATGCCGCAGCGGCCGGTAGGCGGTCTTGTGCGGGTAGGCGTATTGGTAGCCGCCATAGACCGGCCCCGCGAGCAGGGCCGCCGTGCTCATGCCGGTGCCCATGGCGGTGTTCATGCCGCCTCCTGGATGAACTCGGCGTAGGGCACGTCCCACACGGTCGGGTGCGCGAGGCGGTGGCCGCGATAGCCGTCCTCGCCGAAGGCGGTGCCGTGGTCGGCGCACAGGATGCAGAGGGCCGGACCGCGCCGGCTCAGTGCCGCGAAGAGCGGGGGCAGGGCGCCGTCGGCGTAGGCCAGCGCGGCCGCTTGCGTCTCCGCGCTCTCCCGCGTCGCGCCCGGCAGGTAGGCGCGGGTCGGGTGATGGGTCGCCGAGACGTTGAGGAACAGGAACAGCCGCCGCTCGCGCTCGAGCGCGGCGATCCGCTCCACGGCGCAGCCGACCTGCGCCGCGGTCGAACCCTTCGCCTGCACGCCGAAGCCGCCGTGCCAGTGGCTCTCGGCGAACAGGCCCGGCAGGACGCGACCGAGCGGGGTGCGCTTGTTGAAGAAGCCGACGCCGCCGATGCACAGCGTATGGTAGCCGCGTGCGGCGAGGCCAGAGACGATGTCGGGCGCATCGAAGACGGCGGTGTCCGGCCCGGTGGTGCGGCTGCCGTCGAAGCGCAGCGCGAAGAGGCGCGGGTGTGCCCCCGGTTCGGCGGGCGTCGGCAGGAAGCCGGCGAAAATCGCCTGATGCGCGGCATAGGTGAAGCTGCCCGGCGCGTGGCGGCACTCCCAGGCCTCGCCCGGCAGCAGGCGCGCGAGGTTCGGCGTCCGGCCCTCCGCCAGCGCGGTCGCGGCCACGTCGTAGCGGAGCGAATCGAGCGTCACGAGCAGGATGTCGTGCGAGCCCACGCGTTCGGCGGCGCGGATCATGCGGCGAGTCCCACGGGACGGCGCGCGGCGATCCAGCCGGGCAGGCGGGCGACCTGCCATTGGTAGGGGTCGAGCCCCGCGTGCCGGACACGGCGGATCAGGTCGCCGAAGGCGTTGGCCTCGAAGAAGACGTGGCGGCGCAGGCCCACGGTCAGTGCCACGTCGAAGGCGACGTGGAAGGTCTGCGGGAACAGCTTCGCGAAGCGGCGGCAATCCGCCCGCATCGCCTCCCAGACGGCGGGCGGCGCCAGGGCGCGAAGCGCGTCCGCCTCGTCCCGGCGCCCGCCGAGATCGAGGTTGGTGATCGGGCCGCGGGCCTTGCGCAGCACGCTATGGGCGGGCTCGCCGTCGATCACGAGCACGCGCAGGTCGCAAGGCCCGCCGTCGAGCGCCGCCTTCGGCACCCACTGCTCTACATGCGCGTCCTGCGCCAGGATTGCGTCGATCAGCGCCACGGCCTCAGCTCCGCGGTAGCGCCGTAGCCGGTGGGAATGGTGCAGCACGCCGGCCCCTGCGCCCGGCACGTGCTCGGCCGCGGAGTCCGTCACGATCCCGTCGCGGGCGACCGTGAGCGCAGCGATGCCGGCGGCGCCCGAGCCGAAGCGCGGCTTGACGAAGACGCGGGTCAGACCGGCCGCGCGCATGGCTGCCACAAGCGCGTCGAACGAGCCGGCCGGCGGCAGCGCCCGCGGCACCGGCAGGCCGTGCGCGGCCATGGCGGCGTGGCAGGCCCGCTTGTCGTAGAACAGGGTGACCGTCTCGGCCTCATGGGTCAGGGCGACGCCTGGCGGGACGACCCGGCGGGCGAGCCGCAGCGCCGCCGCAAGCCCGCGCTGCAGGCCGTGGTCGGGCCGCAGCCGCGTCGCCTCGTCGTCGGCCTCGTCCTCACCGCCGAGGCGCAACAGGGCCCGGCGGATGCCTGGATCGCCGCCGGGCGAGTCGATGCGCAGCAGGCCGCGCCCCTCCGGGAACAGCGCGCTCAGCCGTTCCGGCGCTTCAATGAAGCGGCCGTAGTCGAGTACGGGCGCGAGCGGGTGCCCGGCCCGGACCAGGGCGGCGCTGAAGCCCTCCGTGCGCTCGTCGCCCGCGACCCCGAGGATGACGCAGGGGGCAATCCCAGTGAGCGGGTCACCGGCGCCCGTCATTCCGAGACGGCGATGTTGCGGTAGATCTCGCCGGCATACTCGTCCGGCTCCTGCTGCTCGGAGAGGTCGACCGCCGGCCCGAGAGCCGCCAGCCGCGTCATCGTCGCCTCGGTGAGGAAGTGGTGGTGCAGGTCGAGCCGCGACAGCTTCGCCACCGCGGGCGAGGCGATGAGCGCTTCCGCGCCCGCATCCGTCAGGTTGCCGAGGGAGAGGTCGAGTGTCGAGACGCGTTCCAGCACGGGAGCGGCGGCGACGGCCGCGGCGAGGTCGTCGGCATAGGCACAGTCGCGGAGCGCCAGGGTGTTGAGCTTCGGGAACAGCCGGCCGGCGAAGAGATCCGCAAAATCCTCCGGCGTGCTGTCGCCGCCATACTCGTCGGTGCCGAGCCAGAGTTCGAGATGGCGCAGCTCCGGTGCCCCGGCGGCCAGCGCCTCCCCCACCACCCGGCGCGGCAGGCCGCCCGATTCGACGATGAGCGCGGTCAGGCGCGGCGCCTCGAACCGCCCGAGCGCGAGGCCGGTGGCGCCGCGCACCTGCATGTGCTCCAGGTGCGGGAAGGCCGGCCAGAGCGCCGAGAGGTCGCTCTGGTTGATCCAGGAAATCTCGTTCTCCTCCGAGACGATGTCGCCGAGGAAGAGCGCGCGCAGGTTGGGAAACCGCTCGGCATAGGAGACCAGCGCCTCGACGACCGCCTGGGACGTGCCCTCGGAATCGTCGCCCTGCCAGTAGCCGATGACGAGGGCGTCGGTCGCCTCGGCGCCGGGCAGCGCCGCGTAGCTCCCGAGCATGGCCGGCACGTTGTCCTCGGAATCGTACGCGACGCGGAAGCGCGGCACCGCGCGCTCGAAGTCCCAGGCCTCCATCCCGTTCTGGAAATCCTCGACCGGCTTGCCGAAGAAGGTCGTCAGGTTCTCGTAGGGCATCGGTTCCGGCTTCTCGTTCGGGCGGTGGCGGGACCGGTTCAGGTCTCGATCAGCGGGGCGTAGTCGGCCGGGTCATCGAAGCCGGCGGTCCAGGCCACGGCTTGGTGGCAGGTCTTGGTGGTCGGCGGAACGCGCAGGAAGTAGCGCCGCCCGGTCGAAGGACAGCCGACCGAAACGCAGACGAGGGGCTCGTCGCCCGCGAGATCGACCCGCAGCAGCCGGCGCTCGCCGCCGGGGTCGCGGTCCCGGTCGAGTTCTTCCGCTTCGGCCGCCTCCATGAAGGTCTCGAAGCCGAAGCGCTCCAGCATCACCCGCCGCCGCTCGGCGTTGCGCTCCCCCAGGATCTCGGCGATCCCGAGTTCGTGCGGCCGGAAGGCGATGCGCGCATCCACCGGCACGCCGCGCCAGCGCAGGCCGATGCCGGGCAGGTGCGGCGGCGGTTCGGTGAGGCCGGAGCCGGCCACGTCGATCCACGAGGTGACGCGAAAACTCTCCGGCACGTGGTCGATCCGGCCGCAGCCGGCGATATCGAGCCCGGCGACGGAGCCCCGCGTCGGTAGGGCGCCGATCAGGGCGCAGTCGCGGATGTTGAGCCGCCCTCCGCGTAAATGGAGATCGTCGGGCAGGGCCTTCAGCGCCGAGCAGCCTTCGAGGTCGAGGAAGGCCGGCGACAGGCCGGGCGGCAGGGTCTCCAAGGCGAGGCAATCGCGCAGATCGACGATGCCGGCGCGCAGGTCCGCCGGAAGGGTCGTCAGCCGGTGGCAGGCGCGGGCGGAGAGGCGATAGGTGATCGCGTTGCCATCCTCGATCCGCGCGATGGCGGAGCCGTCGAGCACGAGTTCGCGGCAGCGGATGCCGTGGCCGAGCGTTTCCAGCCGGCTCGCGGGCGCGAGGATCCGGTGACAGACGAGACCGTCCGGCAATGCGCGGGCGGCCTCGTTGCGCGGCATGTCGAGCCGGTCGAGAACCTGCCCGGCCTCTTGCCCGGCCTCGTCGGCAGAGAGCGTGTCCTGAGGGCGCAGGATGCGCCGGGCGGGTGCGGGGGGCATCGGCGATCAATTCCCCGACACTCAGTCCTGCACGGTGACGATGCGCTGCGGCGTGTATTCGCGCTGCCGCCACACCCGGTAGACGCCGCGGTCGAGGGTGATCGTGCCGTGCTCGTCATGGACGACGCGGGCCCGGTCGGCCCGCACGTCGAGGTAGAAACAGCTGTCTCCGGCGAACAGCGCGGCGGGATCGACGACGCGGTGGCTATGGCCGGTCAACTCGCCATGCGCGAGCACGGTATGCGGCAGCGGCCGGCTGGCGGCCTCCTGCGGAACGGCGGAAATCGCGCGAATGAAGATATCGCCCTGACGCCACATGCCCGTCTCCGCCCAGGTTTCAAGAGCAAGAGCCGACTTAAGAGCCGCTTGCCGCTCTTTGTCCGGCTTATGATCGTGGTGCGCGCCAGGCAAAGGCCATGCCTCGACAGAGTTGCGCCCTAACAATACTCTGTTGACACGAGGCTAGCCCGGCGATCGACTGACGGTCAACCGGTGGCGGGCTGCTACGGTACCTCTGCCAAGCCCGATCCGCCCGCCGGCCGATGTGAGGTCCCGGTGGGCCGAGGCTCCCCCGCCGACAGGACAACATTCGGTTGACCTACGGGCTCAGCAGGGTAGAAATCCTACCAATCCGGGTCTCTCTTGTGTTGCGCACAACTTTAATAGCCTGGAATTGACGACATCTGCGGAGTCGTCATCGCCGTCGTCGGCCGGCATTTTTCGCATGTCCGGCTCATCCGCATGTGGGCCTTGCGGTCGCCCACGCTTCAGGAGGTTGACCATCCCCGAAGCAACGTCTTCGCCCGCGCGCTCGCGTCCGCGTGCCCTGGCGCGCCTCGTCGCAGCCACCGTGCTGCTGCCGCTCGTTCTCCTGCTGCTCGGCCTGTGGGAGGTTCGGCGCGGCGCCGACGATCAAGCCGCGTTCGAGGCCGAATCGCAGCGGCTCACCGGCCTCGTGACGCAGATGGAAGCGCGGGCGCCGCGGGACGGTCGCTTCGATCCCCGCCTTCAGTTCCGCTACGAGGGCCGGCTCTATGGCGGGCCGCTCGCGATCGATAAGGCACGCGAAGCCCGCGACGAGGCTGGGCTCCTCGCCACGCTCATGGATTGGCGCCGCGTGCTGCCGCCGGTCGTCGTCGCGGGCGGCGCGCTGGCCGCCGCGCTCTCCGTGCTCGTGCTGCTCGCCGGCGCCGTCCTGGGGCGCCTCGGCCGCGCTTCGCGCGATGCCCTGGTGCGCGGCTTCTCGCTGATGCGCCGGCTGCTCCCCGCGACGCTCTCGCTCCAGATTCTGGCGGCGACGGCGAGTTTCGTCGCTGCCGTGACCTTCGAGGCGGCGGCCCTGCTTCAGGGCGGCTTCGACGGCGGTGCGCTGAAGCTCCTGGCGATCGCCGTCGTCGCGGTCGGCGCCGTCGTCTTCGTGGCCGGCACGACGGTGCTCGGCCTGCGCCGGGCGCTCGGCGCCTTCGAGCCCGATCCGCTGCCGATCGTCGGCCGGACGGTGACGCCCGAGCAGGCGCCGGGCCTGTGGCGCCTCGTCGAGGGGCTCGCCGCGCGGCTCGGAGCCCTGAAGCCCGAGGCGGTGGTGGTCGGGCTCACCGAAGGCTTCTTCGTCAGCGCCGGGCCGGCGGTGCTGGAACCCGGCGGGGTGCGGGTCACCGGCCGGATTCTCTACCTGCCGCTGCCCTATCTCGCCCTGATGCGGGGCGACGAGGTGGCGGCGATCATCGGCCACGAACTCGCCCACTATGCCGGCGGCGACACCCTCTACAGCCAGCGCTTCCTGCCGATCTATGCCGGCGTCGAGCGCTCCCTCGACGCGGTCGCCGAGGGCCACCAGGGCTCGCTCGGGCTGCTCGGGCCGTCGCTGCGCCTCGGCGTCTTCGTCATGGAGCGCTTCCACCTCGCCGTGCGCCACTGGAGCCGGACGCGCGAGTTCGCGGCCGACGCGGCCGGCGCGGGCGTGACCTCGATCGATGCCTCGGCCCGCGCCTTGCTCCGCGCCGGCGCGGTGGGGCCGCGCATCGCCGAAACCCTTCAGGCCGCGGCCGATGCGCCGGATGCGGCGCCGCCCGACCTCGTCGCCGCCGCCCTCGACCGCGCGATCCGGAACGGGCTCGACGACCCGGCGGCGCATTGGCAGGAGGAGCAGGCCCACCCGACCGACACCCACCCGCCGACCCGCGAGCGCGTCGCCGCCCTCGGGCGCAGCATCGACGTGGATCTCATGGCCGCGGCCGGCGCCGTGCCGCCGCCCCACGCGCTCGGGCAGCTCGCCGCCTATTTCGCCGACCCGACCGGGCTCAGCCGGGCGGCGACCGACGACTTCCTCGGCGCGCTGCGGGCGCAGGACGCGGCGTACCGCGCCCATCTCGAGGCGACGGCGGCGGAGGTCGGCACCGAGGAGCGGGTGCTGCGCGCGAACTACCGTCCGCGCGGGATCGCGCTGGCGGTGGGCGGCGGCCTGTTTGCCGTCATCGCGCTCGCGATCGCCGTGTTCGGCGTGCCGGGGATTTCGCCGAAGGACAACGGCGTCGTCCTCGCAATCGCGCTCGGCTTCGCCGTGCTCCTGAGCGGGGCCGGCGTCCTCATCCTGCGCCGGGGCGAGCCCGTGATGCTGACCCTCAGCCCCGCGGGGCTGAAGGCGCCGGGGCTCGACCGGACGATCCCCTGGGACTCCATCGCCGACCTCGACATGACGCTGAACCAGACCGGCATCCTCACGCGCCTGCTGCTGCCGCCCGAGGCGGACTGGCCGCAGCGCCTGCCCGGCCGGAACGGAATCAAGCTCGACGCGAAGCGCCGGATCATCACGTTCCCGATCGGCCTGCCGCGCGGAATGAAGCCGCCGGACTTCGCCGAGCTGATCGGCCGCTACCAGATGGCCGCGCAGGCCCGGCGCCTCCTCGCCGAGACCGAGGCCCTCGCGCCGCGATCCCCCTCCGAATCCCAACGCGCCGAGGCTTCATGACCGCATCCCCTGATCGCGCCGAACGCACCGAACCCCTGCGGCTGCCGCCCCAGGGCCAGGGCTGGATGGCGACCTTCTGGGTGCTGTTCGGCGTCGTGGCGCTCGGGGCCATGCTCGCGGCCTGCGCCATCTACACGGCGCCGGCCCTGATCTCGGACTGGCAGGTCCGCGAGACGGCCGCGCCGGTGGCGGAGGCCCGGATCAGCGACGGCAAGTGCAGCTCCAAGATCGCGATCCACATCTGCGACCTGACCTTGAGCCTGCGCCGGCCCACCGGCACCGTGACGCGCCGGGTGAACTACGTGTTCGCCGGCCTGCATGTCGGCGATTTCGGCGCCGGGCCGATGGCCGATCCGGCCCGCCCGGATCTCATCACCACCGATCTCGGCCTCGAGCGGCTGTGGAACCGCACGATCACCCTCGCGGTGATCATGGCCGCGCTCGCGGCGACCATCTTCGGGGCGCTCCTCTCGCTGGTGCGCAACCGGCGCGCTGCCGCCAATGCAGCCGGGTGACGGGCTGTCCCGGCCGGATCAGTCCGCATGCTCGGCGGCATCGAGCGCCTTCCGTACCGCCGGATCGCGGCCGTAGCGGCGCCGCAGCCGCGTCTCGTCCGCCTCGATGGCATCGCAGCGCAGGGTCTTGACGGCGGCGGCGATCTGCCGGCCGCGGGCCGCGTCGGAGGCATCCTCTCCGGACCAGTGGTTGCAGCCCCGCCGCCGGTCCAGATAGGCGACGACCGCGGCGGGCAGGCTCTTTCCCTCCGCAGGCGAGAGGGCCGGATCGGCCCAGGCCGGAGCGGGCCGATCCGCGAGAATCAGCGCGGCGAAGAGCGCGGCGGTGGTCCACGGTCGGGTCATCGTCACATTCTTCCCTTCATGGTTGTGGCCCCGCTTAGCAGGGATTCGACGTGAGACGCACACGCACCAAGCCGCTTCTCTCCTGCTCCGCCCTCGCCGGGCTCTTCATCGGCCTCTCCACCGCGATGCCGTCCGCCGCCGAGGGTTGGAACGCGGCGCGGTTCGATCCGCCCGCGAAGGTCGAGACTGTCACGGATGCCGAAGGCCGAGAGATCACCTGCACCGTCTATCCCGATCTTGTCATCCGCGAGAGCGACACCGGTACGCCCGAGCCCGGGGATGCAGCGCTCATCCCGATCCGCGGCGGCCCGCCCGTGGCCTGCCGCGCCGCCCCCGGCGTCAGCGCGCGTACGCTGGAAACCGGCGGCCAGCGCTTCATCGGGCGGGCGGACGGGTTCCTCGTGTTCGAGGATGCGAGCAGCAACGGCACCATGCCCTTCGCGGTGATCGATGCCGGGACCGGCCGCAGCCTGTTCACCGACACGACCACCTACGACGGCATCGACAGCTTCGCGGCCGAGGGCGCGACGCTGCGGCTCGGCTTCCGCCGCGGGGTGCAGGGCAGCTGCTCGATCCCGCAAGGGGGCGCGGCCTGCTGGGCGCGGATCGTGCGCGAGGAAAAGCTCCCGGTATCGGTCGCAGCCCTGCCGGTGCCGGCCCAGGTTTGCGCGCAAGCCTACCGCGCCGGGAAGGCCCCCAAGGATACTCCGAGCATCGTCTCCTTCCCGGTGCGGCTCGTCTGGAGCGGCAGCCTCGCCGTCGAGGCCGACGGCCCGGTGCGATGCCTGCCGACGCCGTGATCGCGCACCCGCCCTTCACCATGCCCGCGCCCGCGATGCGGGCCGACTCTTCGAGGAGAAACCGTCGCATGATCTCACGCCGCAACGCGCTCGCCGCCGCCGCGACCCTGCTCTGCGCTTCCGCCGCCTGGGCCGAGCCGACGATCGGGCTCGCCGAGCGCCGGGCCATCGCCGCCTATCGCGAGAGCCGTTACCCGGCGCAGGAGAAGGCGATTCAGGAGGCCGCGGGCTTTCCCGTGCCGGTCGAGGTGGCGTGGGACCAGATCACTCTTCCCGGTGACGCGAAGTACTATGCCGACGAGGGCTATTTCGAGAAGACGATCTTCGAGCCGATCGCCGCGGGGCTGAAGGAAGTCGGCAAGGACAAGATGGGCCGCGAGGCTTTGCAGGCGAAGCTGAAGTCGATCCGCATCCGCTTCGACGAGAAGACGGCGCCGGCCTCGAACTACCCCAACGGACTCAAGTTCGACGGCGGTGTCCTCGATGTGAACTGGCGGCCCTTCTCGAACGTCGCCGACTTCAAGGACCGGGTGGCGGCAGTGGTGCAGGTGCTGGAAAAGAACCTGTGATCCCGTCGGTCCGGTACGGGTGCTGCGGCTTCGCGCCCCTGCTCGCCCTGTGCGGCGCGGCCGCCGCCGAGCCGCTGCCGCGCTCGGGCGTCTACGACAGCATGACCCTGGCGGTGGAGGGCGAGGCCGTCTCCGGCGTCTTCGTCGAGGAGCGCGGCGGGGCCGGCGGGGGGGCGTCCTTCAGCTGCATCTTCCTGTTGCGGGGCCGGCTCTCGGGCCTGCGCGCTGAGGTCGAGACGTGGTTTCCGGGCGAGCCGGAGCGCATCCGCGGCAACCTCGCCTTCACGCCGGAGGGGGCCGCGCTGACGCTCGCCGAGGATCACGGCGGCTGCCCGATGACCAAGGGCAGCATGACGGCCAAGCCCTACACGCTCCTGCGCGAGGCGGATGAGCCAGCGCAGGGCTGGCGCGGCGTCGCCCTTGTCACCGCCCGGCGTGCCCGATTCCGGCCCGAGCCGGGTCCGGCCCCGGAGCGCGGCGCCTACCTCGTGCGCCACGATCCCGTGGCGATTCTGGAGCGGCGGGACGGCTGGGTGCGGGCGCTCTACCGGCGCGGCGCAAAGCCGATCACGGGTTGGCTGCCGGAGGCCGACCTCGCCCTGGCCGCTGCGCCCTGAGGCGCCGCGGCCGATCACTCCGCGGGCTGAGGCCCCCCCACCGCAAAGGTTTGCATGAGGTTCGCCATGCTCCGCTTCCCCCTTCCCACCCTCGTTGGGCTGGCGCTCGCGGGCGTTCCCGCCGCCTCCGCGCAGACCCCGCCAGCCGCCGCACCGCCGCGCCTTCCGACCACCTGGGAGGCGATCGACCAGCCGATGAGCACCCTCCTGAACGGCGGTCACCGCATCGTCTCGGCCACCGGCCCGAGCTTCACCCTGGAACGGCAGGGCAAGTACGTCGTCTGCGAGGTTCGTCCTCCGGGTGGCCTGCGCGGCAACGCGGAGGCGACCTCGACCTGCTACCGCGTGAACTGAGGCCCGCCGTGAACGATCGCACGAACGACCGCCTGCACGCACGCTTCGACGAACTCTGGGCCCGGACGGTGCGGACGGACGCTGCCGAGGCGGCGTGGCGGGCGCTCGATGCCGGCTACGGGGAGGCCGGGCGCCACTATCACGACTGGCGCCACATCGCGGACCTGCTCGAAGGGCACGACGCGGTGCGGGCGCTTCCGGACTTCGCCGGGCTCGATCACGACGCGATCGATCTCGCGATCTTCTTTCACGATGCGGTCTACGACACCGCCCGCACCGACAACGAAGCCCGCAGCGCCGCATTGCTGCTGACCCATGCCGGACCGGCCGCGGAATCCGGTCCGATCCGGGCGGCCGAGGCGATGATCCGGGCGACCGCCGCGCACGCGCCGAGCGACGACGCGGCCACGCGGCTGATGCTCGACCTCGATCTCGCGGTGCTGGGCGCGCCCCGTCCGGTCTATGAGGCTTATGCGGCGGCGATCCGGCGCGAATACGCTGCGGTTCCGGAAGTGGCGTGGCGGTTCGGCCGCGCGGGCGTCGTCGACCGTTTCCTCGCCCGGCCCAACCTCTACCAGACTGGCCCCTTTCGCGACCGCTCCGAGACGGCCGCCCGAGCCAACCTCGCGGCCGAGGCGGACACGCTCCGGGCCGGCCATGCCGGCGAAGGGGCGTGAGAGATGCCTTCGTGCAGGCCTGGGCCAACTCTTGCCCGGCGCCGTCGGCATCTCGATCGGGTGGTGCTGAGCACGGCCTGTTCCGCGCTCATCTTTTTGACTTTACCGCACTCCGATCCAGGCGGATCGTCTCTATCGGCCCGGTCCAATCGCCGGCCCAAGCCTGAGGCTCAATCGCCAGGTGTCCAGTTGATCTTGGGCTTCTGCGATAGGATCCGCTCGAAGTAATTGGCCACCGCTTGCGCGCCGTCCGCATGCATCATGGCAACCGGATGCGCGAGGTAGGCCCGGGCCAGATCGAGCGGGATCTCGCCCGCTTGGAGCGCAGTGAGCACCGCGTCGATGAAGGCGTCGTTGGCCTCGTTGAAGTCGCCCGACAGTTTCTTACGATCGTTCAGGGCTTTGATCGGCATTGTGTGGCGGTTCCTGTCGCTGGGGCGAGCCGCGCTCCAGCCGCTCCCGTCGGAATGCCCTACTCTCGGCAGACCGAGCCAGCCAGCCCGGATGTGCGAATCGGCGCGTTACCGCCTGTCGCCCGCACGATGCCTCCGTGGTTCCCTGCGACGGGGTGCCGACATGCAGCCCGAAATGCAGCGAAGAGCGCCTGACAGAACCGTCTGATCTGAGCGAGGGTGATGAGGCTTGCCGCGAGGCTGGTGAAGGCCTGGTAGATGTCGGCGCGGGGCTCGTCGCGGACGGGCAGGCGGCGGAATCCGTTGAACCACGCGTGGTTGCGCGCGGCGACCCAGCGGTGGCGCCCGAGCCTCTCGCTGTTTTGGATACCCTTGGGGGCGATGCGCGGAACGATCCCGCGCGCTCGGCACTCTTGCTCAGCACTTTTGCCGACGCACCTTGGCATCGTAGGCCTGGTCGGCGTGCAGCTTGTCGGGGCGCCGACGTCGCCGGCCGCGTCGGCCCGTGCTCAGTGGCAGGTTGGCATCGAGGGTCGGCGCCAGCAACGGGCTGTCGTGCCGGGTGGCGCCCGTCAGCCTCATGCCGGGCGGCGTGCCGCGGGCGTCGGTGACGAGGCGGCGCTTCGTGCCCGGCTTGCCCCGGTCCGTCGGGTTCAGGCCGGTGGCAGGCCCCCTTTATGGATGGCCCGCCCTTCACCGGCTTCCACAGCCAGGGCTTCTCTCTGAGCCACGGGTGCTGACTGTGTCTCACGAGCCGCCCAACTGAGCGGCGTCCGCAACGGCGTTTGGCGGTGGTGTCGAACCGCATGATGGTCGAACCGGCAGCCGGGCCTTCCTCCACCGGTTGGCCCGGTGGTCCCCAGGAAAGTTCGGTGGAAACCGGGGATGGTGTCGCAGAACAGGAACCGCTGGCAGGCCGTGCGGCGTTCCTGGCAGCTGACCCCTGAAGTCGTTCGACGGAACAGAAATGGCACAGCCCAGGACCGCCAAGCCCCGAGACGATCAGGATGCGAGCCCGGATGGCGGCGTCGCCCCGCTCGTCCCGACGGGAGCCCTGGCGGTGGCTCTGCTCGGTTTCGCGCAAGCCGCGCGGCCGTTGATCCACGTGGCCCGCGACGGGCGCCGCCTTGATGAGATCGCCGCGGTTCTGCGCGCGCTGGCGCCGGAGTGGACGGTGGCCGTCTTTCCCGAATGGGATTGCCTGCCCTTCGACCGCGCTTCGCCCTCGCGTGGGGTCATGGGCGCGCGCACCGGTGTGCTGCGCTGGCTGACCGATGACCGGGCGCAACCGGACATCGTCCTCACCACCGCCCCCGCGCTGTTGCAGCGCGTGCCCCCGCCGGAGACATGGGAATCGGCCCATATCGAGCTGCGCGTCGGCGAGCCGCTCGATCCGGAGCAGCTGACGGCACAACTGGCACGGCTCGGCTACATCCTCGACGATCGCGTCGATGAGCCCGGCGAGGTGGCGGTCCGGGGGCGAACCATGGACGTGTTCCCGGCCGCCGCACCGCTTCCCTGCCGGGTGGAGCATGACGGCGCGCGCATCACCGCGATCCGCTCCTACGATCCGGTGTCGCAGCGCTCGCGCGTCGAAACCGAGCGGCTGGTGATCGACCCGGCCACCGAAATCATTCTGGACCCGGATTCGAGCCACGCTCTGGAACCCTTCACCGGGCAGGAGCACCGGCTCGCCCGGTTCTATCCCGCGCTCGTGACGATGCTCGATTACGTGCCCGAGGCGCGTCTCGTGGTCGAGGCCGGGGTGGAAGAGCGGGCCGCTGCGTTCTTCGAGCAGATCGCCGAGGGCCGAGAGGCGGAAGGAGCGGTATTACCTTCCGGGAGCCGGCGGGATGACCGATCCCCACGGAAGCCCGCACCGGATCTCTATCTCGCGCCCGGGGAATGGGCCAAACTGGTCGAAGCACGCAGTCTCGCGGCGGCGACGAGCGCCGAGGCGGAACGGATCGCAGGGCCGGTTTTCACCCGCGAGCGCCGCCCCGAGGCCTCCTTTTCCAAAGCCCTGCGTGCTGCGCTGAAAGCGGGTGAGCGCGTCGTGCTCGCCGGCCCCAAGGCGCCGCTGCGCCGCCTCGTGCGGGCGGCCGCCGCGGTCGACGAGCGGACCGTGCGCCTGATCGATGCCTGGGCCGAGGTCGAGACGGCGGAGCCCGGCGCGATGCTGGCGCTCGAAGTGCCGGTCGAGGCGGGATTCCACCTGCCGGAGGCCGGCGCGACGGTGATCGCCGCGGCCGACCTGTTCGGGGCCCTGGCGGCGGGAGCGGGGCGGCGGGCCGCCGTGCTGCCGATCGGCGAGGTCGAGCTGCGAGTCGGCGATGTCGCGATCGACCGCGATCACGGCCTTTGCCTGTTCGAAGGGCTGGAGGCGATCCGCGGTGGCGAGGCGGACGAGGAGGATGCCCTGCGCCTGCGGTTCGCCGACGATGCCATCCTCATGGTGCCGGTGAGCCAGGCCGACCGGATCTGGCGCTACGGCTCGGAGATCGAGGCCGTGACCCTCGACCGGCTCGACGGCGGCACCTGGGCCCGGCGGCGCCTGGAGGCGGAGGCGACGCTCGCCAGGGCAGCGCGGACGATGCTGACCGCTGCGGAGGAGCGCCGCAAGGCGCATGCGCCGCAGATCGTGCCGCCGGAGCGCGAGATGGAGCGCTTCGCCGCCGGCTTCGGCTTCCCGCTCACCGGCGATCAGGCCGGGGCGGTGGAGGAGACGCTGGCCGATCTCGCCCGCGAGATCCCGATGGACCGGCTCGTCTGCGGCGATGTCGGCTTCGGCAAGACCGAGGTGGCCCTGCGCGCTGCCGCTGCGGCGATCTTTGCCGGACGGCAGGTCGCCGTCATGGCGCCGACGACGGTGCTGGTGCGCCAGCATGTCGAGACATTCCGGCGGCGGTTTGCCCGGTTCGGCATCGAGGTGGCGCACCTGTCGCGCCTCGTCTCTCCCGCCGAGGCCAAGCGGGTGAAGCAGGGCTTGGCCGATGGCCGCGTGCGTCTCGTCGTCGGCACCCAGGCACTCGCCGGGCGCGGCGTGTCGTTCCACGATCTCGGCCTTGCCATCATCGACGAGGAGCAGCGCTTTGGCGCCAAGACCAAGGCGAGTTTGCGCAAGGCGGCGGGCGATGCCCACATCCTCACCTTGAGCGCGACGCCGATCCCGCGCACGCTCCAAGCGGCGATGGTCGGCCTGCAGAGCCTCAGCGTGATCGCCACGCCCCCGGCGGTGCGCCAGCCGATCCGTACGGTCATCGCCCCCTTCGAGGAGACGACGCTGGCCGCGGCCCTGCGGCGCGAGCAGCGCCGGGGTGGGCAGAGCTTCGTGGTCTGTCCGCGCATCGAGGACATCGCGCCGATGGCCAAGCGCCTGCGCACACTCGTGCCGGGGCTCGACGTGGTGACGGCGCATGGCGAGATGAAGCCGGCCGCGATGGACGACGCGATGGTGCGCTTCGCCGACGGCGCGGGCGACGTGCTGCTCGCCACCAGCATCATCGAGAGCGGGCTCGACGTGCCGCGTGCCAACACCATGCTGGTCTGGGACGCGGAGCGGTTCGGCCTCGCACAACTGCACCAGTTGCGCGGCCGCGTCGGGCGCGGGCAGCGGCGCGGGGTGGTGTATCTGTTCGGGCATCCCGACAAGCCGCTGAGCCCCGCGACGGAGAAGCGGCTGCGGACGCTGGAGGCCCTCGATCGGCTCGGTGCAGGCTTTGCCATCTCCGCCCGCGACCTCGACCTGCGCGGGGCGGGCGACCTCGTCGGCGACGATCAATCCGGCCACGTCAAGCTCGTGGGGCTCGGCCTCTACCAGCACCTGTTGCAACTGGCCCTGCGTGCGGCCAAGGGCGAGGCGGCCGAGGATTGGAGCCCGGAGGTGCGGATCGGCCTGAGCGGGCGTGTGCCCGCCGACTACATCCCCGAACCCGAAATCCGCCTGAGCCTCTACACCCGACTCCTGCGCCTACGCGCCGAGGCCGAGATCGATGCCCTGCGCGACGAGATCGAGGACCGCTTCGGGCCCCTGCCGGAATCGGTGGACGCACTGTTCACCCTGGCGCGCCTGCGGATCGGATGCCTCGCCCTCGGCATCGTCCGCCTCAGCGGCGGCCCGCAGGGGATCGCGACCGATTTTCATCCCGACAGGCTGGCGCCGGTGATCCCGGTCTCCGAGGAGATGACGGTTCGGGATAAACGAATCGTCATCCGTGGGGGCTGTGACGACGGGGTCGAGCGCGGCGCCCGCGCCGCCGTCTTCCTGCGCCGTCTCCAGGAAGCCCGCGACCGGCGTGGCTGATCGGTGATCGCATGAACGGAAGCCCTCCCGGTTGCCGAAACCGGGAGGGCACGAGGCGGGGAAGGCCGCGTGTTTGGAAAATGAACTAGGTGTACGGTCCCGGAATGTGGTGTGACGGATTGAGCCTGAAGCGCTCGGGCTCTTTCGTCCAGATCTGGCAGATGAACTCGTAGGGTGTCAGACCCCGCAGCGTCTTGAGGCGGCGGGCGTGGTTGTAGGCATCCACGAAGAGTTGCAGGTGAGCTCTCAGCTGCTCGTGGCTGTCGTAGTGGTAGCGCTTGACCGTCGCGTCCTTGATCGTGCGGTTCATTCGCTCGACCTGACCGTTGGTCCAGGGATGGTTCACCTTGGTCAGCCGGTGCTCGATGTTGTTCTCGGCGCAGGCAAGCTCGAAGCTGTTGACCTGACCGGCTGGCTTTGGCCCTGGCTGATTGAGAGGATCAGCCAGGACCGGAGGAGTTGGTAATGAAGCGAGGTCAGAAGACGAGCGCGGGGCAGGTTGTGCTCAAGCTGCGGCAAATCGAAGTGCAGACAGCGCAGGGCAAGCGTTTGGCTTTGGCTTGCAAGGAGGCGTCCTTTGGCCTGCTGCCGGTTTGGTGGACACCGTCCTAAGCTAACTGGGCACGGTTTTCGAACTCGACAGGGCAGACGTAGCCCAAGGTCGAGTGGCGCCGCGCCGGGTTGTAGAAGCGTTCGATGTAATCGAACACGTCCGCGCGCGCCTCGCGAACCCGAGCATCCAAGTGAAGAAGGCGGATCGGTAGGCCGGCTGATCGAACAACTGCGCGGCGTCGGCGCACGACGTCAGGCCAAAGCCGGCGGCGTTCGCGCCTTCGGCTCTGCGGGGTGCTGCGGCGAGGCAGCCGCACAGGGCCGGCGCCGCGCGCCGCAGAATCAGCCGCGGCCGCCTCGAGCGCCGGAGTGACACTGTCGTGACACCAATCCTGCCAGCGGCAGGGCCGTCGTCAGCTAAGTCATTGAGAAGATTGGCGCACCCGACACGATTCGAACGTGTGACCTTTGCCTTCGGAGGGCAACGCTCTATCCAGCTGAGCTACGGGTGCTGACCGTGGTGCGTGAGTAGCCCAACTGGAGGCGCCGCGCAACGGGGCTGTGCGGGGTGATGAAATGCCCTGATCGTTCAAAGGGATGGCAGCGTGCCCTCCTCAGGCAAAGGTCACACCTTCGAATCGTGTCGGGTGCGCAAGGGGTGGTGGAGGGGCCGCACAAGCGCCGGCAATGTGTCCGCGGATGCGGACGGCCTGCGGCCTGGGTGAGGCGCGTGTGCCGCGAGCGCGCCGCTGGGCTTCTGGTGGGATCATCGAGCGATCGCGACGACGGCTCGAGCACGCAGCGGAGCACCAGACAGTCTCCACAGCACGGGCAACTGAGGATGCGAATCCGCTAGCCAGGATCAAACGCCTGTGCTGGATTGACGAGCGTGAAGGCCGCTCGGCGCTCGAACGTCGGCGCTTACCTCAGTAATGCGGTTTCGGTTTGCAACCGTCCCTGAATCCCGACGCTGCGGCGCGACCGCGGATCACGGCAGGCGATCTGGCTCGAGGCATCCTCCGCCTCGTGCCGGGGCAGCGTATGGTCGTTGTGGGGACGGGCCTCGAAGGCATCGCTGCCCTCGTCTCGGAAGCCTCTGATAGCAGCCGCGGCGCACTCTTGATCTCGTGCGAAGGACTTCCAGCGGTGTCGGCCATCGTCGACCGGCTGCTCGATGACCTTGCCGAACTGGCGCTCCATCGCTGGCCACGCTGGCACGGTCGGGGCGATGGCGTCGATCCGGTCGCGGCTGATCCCTGGCTGAAGGCAGCTGCGAAGCGCGCCCGGCTCGGCCATGCTCCACGCTTCCGACGGATGGCTCACACGCTCGAATTCGGCCGGCTGCTCGGGGCGATTGATCCGGCCGGTATCGTCCTGATCTGGGAGGTCGATCCCGCTTCGGCGATGCGAGCCCGGCCGGTGATCGAGGCGCTGGAATGGTGCCTCCGGCATGGGGCTGCCGTGGTGGTGGCTTTGACCGTGGAGCCAGCGGAGACGGCACCTTACGACCGGATTCTCTACGGCGCCTTCGACTTGGTCCGGGAGGAGCGTGCGGCGGTCGCGCGCTTCATCGCACCGGCCGGAACGCACCATGCCAGCGAGATCGAGCGACGGGTCGCGGCGGCCTTGGAACAGGACGCCGAGCTTGCGGGTCTTTTCGCCTGCAATGCGTCGGTGCCGGTTGGCGCCTGGGGTGCGCGACCGCGTGTCGACTTGTTCTGCCACGCCCATCGCGTCGTCGTGGAACTCGACGGGCCTGAGCACCGGAGCGAACCGAAGTTCGGCAATGACCGCCACCGCGACTACGAACTGCTGACTGCGGGCTACCTCGTGCTGCGCCTGACCAACGAGCAGGTTGCGATCGACCTGCCGCTGGCGATCGAGAAGATCCGCGCCGTCGTTCATCTGCGGCGCGGCACGAGCGAGGATGAGCGATGAGTGGAACGCCGACACCGAAACAGGCCTTGATCCTCTGGTGTCTCCTTGGCCGGCACGGCAGCGCCCTACAGAGCGCCCTCGTGCCGCGGGTAGACAAAGCGGACCGCGAGGCGCTGATCGTCGACCGCTATCTCGAGGCCGAGCGTCAGGGGCGCTCGCTGCGGCTGACCGTCACCGACAAGGGCTGGGCCTGGGCGGGTGGGCACATGCGTGAGCCCCTGCCGCCGAGTTTCCGGGTGCTGCAGGACTGGCTGGAGCGGATGCAGGCCGATCTCGCCGCAACAGGCAGGACACTCGCCGAGCTTGTGGGAACGCCACCTGAGGAACCGGCACCCACTGTGCCGCAGCCGCGCACGCACGCGCGCAAGACCGCCTCCAAGGGATCGAAGAAGCCCACTCCGAAGCAGCTCCGAGCTCGGATCGAGAGCGCCTATCTCGCGTTGACGGGCGGCGAGCGGGCCAAGGCCGTGCGCCTGAGCGCCCTGCGCGCCCATCTCAGTGATCTCAACCGCGCGACGGTCGATGCCGGGCTTGCCGTCATCCTGCGTGGCGATCCGACGGCGCGGCTGAGTCAGTTCAGCGATCCCAAATCGCTCGATAGCGCCGAGCGCGAGGCGGCGTTCAGTCCGGCGGGCGAGCCCTTTCACATCATCTGGATCCAGTCATGAGCGATGCCCTCGACGCCCTGCGTGGGGTCGATTTCGACTGGGTGCGCACGCTCGACAGCATCTGGATCGACACGCCGCCGACGGGCGGCCCGAACGAGCGGCTCGCCCCGGAGATCATCGCCGAGCTGCACCGCAAGGCGCAGGCTCCGGCCGACCGCGCCGCGGGCCGCGTGCTCGTTGGGCAATCCGGTGTCGGCAAAACCCATCTTGTCGGGCAACTGCGGCAGGAAGTCTGGCGCAGGGGCGGCTGGTTCGTTCCCCTCGACGTGCTCGGGCTCACGGATTTCTGGCGCAGCGCGGCTTTGAGCTTCGTCACCGCCCTGCTGCAGACGATGCCGGACGGGCGGCGGCAATCGGACGCCGTCCTCGCCGGCGTGGCGCGCCGCTTCGGCGTCGAGGTCCAAGTTGAGGCCGCGTTCAACACCCCGAACATGGATGCACGCCGAATCGTCGACGTGCTGGTGCGCGCGTTGATGAGCGTGGACGCGCCCCGCGCGCTCAAGCATCTCGACGTCTTCCGCGCGCTCTGCCTGCTGCGCTCGCAGGATTTCAGTGTGGTCGGTCTCGCCCATGCCTGGCTGCAGGGTTACGAGGCCGATCCGGCGGAGCGGGCTGCTCTCGGTTTCCGGACGCCGCCGCCCGCGCCGGTCGAACTCGTGCGCGGCATGTGCTGGATCATGGCACTCAGCGGCCCGACGCTCGTTGCCGTCGATCAGATCGACGGCCTCATCGAAACGAGCCGACTGGCGGCCGAGGACGGGATCGAGGCGGAAGCCGGTCTGGCCGAGGTGCTTGCCGCGGGCCTCCTCGAACTCCACATCGTCTGCGACCGCAGCATGACGGTGGTGACCTGCCTGCAGGAATCCTGGCTGCGCCTCTGCGCTCGCGCCATGACACCCGTGCTGCAGCGCTTCGCCGAGCCGGTCGGCCTTGTCGGCATGAACGAGCGGGCCGCCGCCATCGCGCTCATCGCCGGCCGGTTGGGGCCGGCTTATGCAGGGGCGGATTTCGCGGCAGTATCTCCGACATGGCCGTTCAGCGAGCGAGCCATCGCCGAGGCGTCGGACTCGGCCATGATGCCGCGCACGCTGCTGATGCGCTGCGACGCCTTCCGCCGCCGCTGTCTCGCGGCAGGCGCTGTTTCCGTCTGTGACAGCCTCGTCGAGACCTCGGGAGCCGCGGCACCCCCACCTCCGGATGCCGAGTTCGACCTCGCCGCCGCATACGAGCGGGCCGACATCGCGGGCATCCGCGGCGACGAGGACATTTGGCTCGGGCAGGTGCTGCGCGACGCCTTCGACCTCTACGCCCTGGAGGACGACCCCGACGACGCGCTCGACGTCGCGAGCAAGGGGGAGCCGGACCAGAAGATTCCGCCGCTGCACGGCCGGCTGATCTTCATCCACCGGAACGAGAACGACCGCGAGCGGCACGTTTGTTATCGGGCGCTCCAGCACCAGAACGCCATCGCGTTCCAAGCCCGCTTGCGCGCGGCGCTCACGGCCTCGGGCATCTCGGCGCGCATCCCCGACCGGGCGCTGCTGCTGGTGCGGCGCGGGCCGATGCCCGGCGGTGGCAAGACGCGCCAACTCGTCGAGGCCTTCACGGCAGCCGGCGGTCTGTTGATCGACCCCGCGGACGAGGATCTACGAGTCTTCGTTGCCCTGCGCGATCTTCGCAGGCGGGCGCAGGACGAGGGCACCTCCGATCGGTTCGAACGCTGGCTTCGCGCCGAGCAGCCGGTCGTGCGCACCGCGCTTTTTCAAACCGCTGGTCTCGCGCACGGCTCGAGCCGTGTCGAAGCCCCCTCAACCGTCGATGCGCCGGCTCCTCTAGCGCCGGCCGCCCCGCCCTCTGGCGACGCAAAGGGCATGATTACGGCCGCGGTCGCTCGACCTTCCGGCATCGTGGAGACCTCCGCCGCTCCGACGACGCCCCCGGCTGGACCCGCCGATACGATCCCGACCGATCGCGCCCCGCCGCCGGAACGTCCGAGCGCACCGGAGGCAATCCCGGTCGGGCACCGCCTCGCACCGGACGCGCCCGGCGTTAGCCTGCCGCTGCGCCTGCTGCCCCGGCACACCGCGATCATCGCCGGCTCAGGCTCCGGCAAGACCGTGCTCCTGCGCCGCCTCGTGGAGGAGGCCGCGCTGGCCGGGCTTCCGGCCATCGTGATCGATCCCAACAACGACCTCTCACGCCTCGGCACGCCTTGGCCCAAGCGGCCGAAGGGGTTTTCCGACGAGGATGACCGCAAGGCCGCCGCCTACCATGCCCAGGTCGAGGTCGTGGTGTGGACGCCGGGCGTGCATGCCGGCAATCCGCTCTTCCTCTCCGTTCTGCCCGACTTCTCGGACCTGACCGGGGACCGCGACGAGCGCCAACAGGCGATCGAGATGGCAGCCGAAACTCTCGGACCGCTCGCTGGTGCCAAGACGAACCTGCTGCGTGGCGTGCTGGCCGGCGCGCTCCATCACTTCGCCGACCGAGGCGGCGGCAAGCTGGCCGACTTCACCGCCCTGCTGGCCGACCTGCCCGACGGGATCAGCCCCATCGGCAATGCCGCACGGCTCGGGGCCGGCATGGCGGACCAGCTTCACGCCGCCGTGGCGACCAATCCACTGCTCAAGGTCGATGGCACGGTGCTCGACCCGCGGCATCTGTTCTTCGGGCCGGACCCGACCCGCACCCGCATCTCCGTCATCAACCTGTCGGGGCTGGGCTCGGACGCAGCTCGCGAGGATTTCGTGAACCGCCTGCAGATGACCCTGTTCGGCTGGATCAAGAAGAACCCCTCGCCCCGCGGCATGCTTTACGTGGTCGACGAGGCGCAGACCTTCCTACCCGCGCAGAAGAGCTCGCCGAGCCTCGGCAGTGGCATCAAGCTAGTGGCGCAGGGGCGCAAATACGGGCTCGGGATGATCGTGGCGACGCAGGTGCCGCGTGGCATCCACAATCAGGTCGTCTCGAATTGCACCACGCAGTTCTTCGGCCGGCAGAGCGCGCCCGCAACCATCGCGGCGGCCCAGGAGATCATCGCCGCGAATGGCGGCGCGGCGTTAGACATCGGCAAGCTCGGCGCGGGCGAGTTCTACTTCGCGACGGAGGGCTCGGGACGACCGGCCAAGCTGCGCACGCCGATCTGTCTGAGCTACCATCCGGCCAACCCGCCAACACCCGAAGAGGTTGTTCGGCAGGCCAGGGACTCGGTGGAGCGGGCAGAGTCCCGTCCGAAACCATAGATGGCGGTCACCATTACTCGAGTGGATCCTGGCATGACCTTCTTCCGGCAAAGGAGACAGCCTCAAATCGTGGCGGGTGCGCCGTATGCAGCGGAGAGGTGGCTCGATCGAGCGATGTGTCCCCGGATGCGGACGGCGTGCGCTGTCGAGGAGCATGCGCGGGGTAACCGTCGCCGATCATGTCCAGATAGGTCTTGTGCCCGTCGCTGCGCGGCTGGGCGCTCGTGAAGTAGCCCTGAGTCAGGGGCTGACGCGAGACGGCGGAAGCGGGTTGAGGCGGCACCGTTGCGGTGTGGCCCGGATGAGGTAGCGAAAACTAACAACTCTAGAACCTGTCTCAACGGTCGCCTCGCGCATGGGCGTCCTGGTCTCCTCCGGCGCCGACCGAGGCCCTGCGGGCGGTCGTGCGCGTCTCGCTGAGCGCCTTCCCGAAGCCGGACGCGTCGTCCTAGAGCAGCGGGCCGGGGACCGTCCTGGCGCGGCCAGCCGGTCAGATCGGCTGGCCGAGGATGCCGAGGATGGTGCGGCGCAGGCGCACCAGTTCGGGATCGTCGCGGTGGCGCGGATAGGGCAGATCGACGGACAGGTCCGCGCGGATCGCCGCCGGGCGGTCGGACAGCACGATCACCCGCTCGGCCAGCACCAGCGCCTCCTCGACGTCGTGGGTGACGAGGAGCGCAGTGAAGCGCGTCTCCCGCCACAGGCGCAGGATCTCGGCCTGGAGCGCCAGCCGGGTCAGGGCGTCGAGCTTTCCGAGCGGCTCGTCGAGCAGCAGCAGGCGCGGCGCGTTCACCAGCGCGCGGGCGAGCGCTGCGCGCTGGGCCATGCCGCCGGAGAGCTGGTGGGGAAACACCTCGGCGAAGCCGTCGAGCCCGACGAGGCGGAGCGCAGCTTCGACCTTGGCCGCGCGCTCCGATTTCGCGACGCCGCGAGCCTCTAGCCCCAGCCTCACGTTCCCCTGCACGGTGCGCCAGGGATAGAGCGTCGGGTCCTGGAACACGAGGAGGCGCGAGGGGTCGGGGCCTTCGACCCGCCGGCCATCGACGGCGATGCGGCCCGCACCCGGCGGCTCCAGCCCGGCGACGAGGCGCAAGAGGGTGGACTTGCCGCAGCCGGAGGGGCCGAGCAGGGCCACGAAGCCGCCCGGCGCCACGTCAAGGGAGATGCGGTCGAGGACGGGCAGCGCCGCGCCGCGGATGTCGAAGGCGTGGGAGACGGCCTCGACCGCGAGGCGCGATCCGGCGGCGGCCGTGGCGGGGCGTTCGAGCGTTGCGGCTACCATTGCACAAGCCCCTTCTGCCAGGAGAGCACCCGGTCGCGCAGCGAGAACAGCAGGGAAATGAGCCCGGAGCACATCAGCGCCATCACGATCAGCGCGGCGTAGAGGTTGGCGTAGGCCGCCCAGCCTTGAGCCCATTGTAGGTACCAGCCGAGGCCGGCCTTCACGCCGAGCATCTCGGCCACAACCAGCACGGCGAACGAGCCGCCGAGGCCCATGAAAAGCCCGACGAAGACATGCGGCAGCGCCGCCGGCACGGCGACCCGCAGCACGAGGAAGGCGGGTGAGGCCCCGAGCGTGCGCGCCACGTCGAAATAGGCCTTGTTGACCCCGGCTACCCCCGACCACGTCAGCACCGTGACCGGGAAGCCGGTGGCGAGGGCGATCAGGAAAGTGCTGGCCGACCACGAGGAGGGAAACACGAAGAAGGCGAGCGGTAGCCACGCGGTCGCGGGCAGCGGCCCGACGAAGCGCAGCACTGGGTGCGCCCAATAGCCCACCGCCTTCGACCAGCCGATGGCGACTCCCAGCACGAAGCCGAGGCTGGCGCCGATGAGATAGCCGCCCGCGAGCAGCTTCAGCGAGGCCAGGATGCTGCCGCCGAGCCGGGGCCAGTCGTCGAGAAAGACCTCAAGGATCGCCTGCGGCGGCGGGAAGAACGGCATCGGCAGCAGCGCGAACTTCGCCGTGATCAGCTCCCAGGCGAGGAAGCCCAGCGCCACGAGCGTCAACCAGGGCGCCCAATGCGCGAGCGAGGCCCCGCCCCGGCCGAGGCGGCCTGAGAGGGCGGCGAGCGGCGCCAGGACGAGCCCGAAGGCGAGTGCCCCGGCGGCGAAGGTCGCGGTGTAGGGGAAGTCGCCCTCTTCCGGCAGGGCGTAGGTCACCGCTGCCAGCGCGAGCCACGCCGCCCCGAGGGCGAGCGCCCGCAGCGGCGGGCCTGGGAGGCGCGCCACAGTGGGCAAGGTGCCGGCGAAACCGGTGAGACTGGCCATGGGGGCGCACCTAGCTCAGCACGTCGGCGTAGACGCGCTCGGCGAACTTGGCCGTGTCGGTCGAGCGCTTGAGGACGTTCACCTGTTTCAGTTCGTCGCCGTAGAGCACGAGCTGGCGCTTGAGGTCGGTGCCGACCGGGCGGTCGCCATGGTGCTGGCTCCGCAGCATCGCGGCTAGATCCTCGACCGAGCCCCGTCCGCCGTAACCGGAGAAGATGCGGGCGGCGTCCTCCGGGTCCGCGTGGACGCGGTGGCCTGCCTCCAACACCGCGCGGGTGAGCGCGGTGGCCGCCGTGCGATCGTTGCGGATCAGGCTGCCCCGCACGGCGACCACGCAGCAGGTACGGTCGGCGTAGTCGCCGGACAGGTTGGTGGCGACCTCGGTGAATTTCGGATCCTTCAGCCAGATCCATGTGCGCGGATCGGAATCGGCAAGTGCGTGCGCCTCGCCCTTCTCGACCGCGAGGTTGAGGAGGTCGGCCGGATAGGGCCGCCACTCGACGCCGGTCTCGGGATCGATGCCGGCCTTGGCGAGCAGCAGGGCGAAAAAGTTCTTGGCCGGACTGGCGTGATCGCTGATCGCGATGGTCTTGCCCTTGAGCGCGGCGATGTCGGTGATGCCGGCCGATTTCGCCCCAAGCAGGCGCAGGCAGCCGCCGTGCAGGCCGGCAGTGATCTTCACGTCGAAACCCTGCTCCAGGGGTTTCAGCCAGCGCAGCGCCATGCCGATGCCGGCATCCGCCTTGCCGGTGGCGATGGCCTCCAAGAGCGCCTCGGTCGAGCCGCCGAAATTGACGAACTCCACGTCGAGCCCGTGGGCGGCGAAGATGCCGCGCTCCTTGGCCAGCGGCGCGGCGGCGGTGCAGATCGCGGTGGCGTTCCAGGCGAGCTTGATCGGTTTCAGCGGGCCGGCAGCCCCCTCCGCGGCGGTGGGGCGGCAGATCGGGCCGGGGTCGAACGGCACTGGGCCGGGCCCCCAGGCCCGCACGCCACTCATCCCGAACCCGAGCGGCAAGGCCGCCGTCGCGGCGCCCGCGCGCAGCAGGAACCGGCGCGACGGCAGAAGGCCGGGACGCTGGGGCTCGTCGGTCATGGTCGTCTCCGAGTAGGGCACGCGCGCGGACATCCGCCCGGTGAGCCGGGACGGCGTGGCGCATCGATATGGGGGGCGGCCTCGTTGTTCGGACCGATGTATTCAATCTTCAATCGCGCGCCGGCGAAGTCAATCGAAGCATCTTCCCAAGATGGGCCGGGTCTTGCGATGGAATTTCTCGGAGACGGTTCGGGCGAGAAGATTTTCCATTCAAAGGGTCGGCCCGGCGGCAGGCCGACCTGAGGCATCGAACATCGGCGCCATACTCAAAGAGTATGTGGAGAGAGGCGCGGAGACTGCGTCCGCAGCAGATGTCCTGCGCGTCGGCGGCAGGGTGAAGCCTGATCTTCCGGGATTCCGAGGCGGGCAGGCAGAACCTCCTTCCGGCGGCTCCGACTTTGGAACCACGTTTCGTTGACCGCGCGAGGCCGCGCGCCGAGCATAGGGACACGGCCTGCCGATCGTCTCTGCACGCCGCCCGGCCGCCGCCCCAAGGCTCCTCAACCGCACCCCATGCTCCCTCGATGACCACGGCCGCCGCGCCCCTCGACACTGCCCGGACTCTCTCCGAGCGCTTTGCCGCGACGGCCGGCGAGCGCGACCGCAGCGGCGCCTTCCCGCACGCGCCCCTCGCGGCTTTGCGCGAGGCCGGCCTGATCGGGCTCGCCGTGCCGGAGCGGCTCGGCGGCGGCGGGGCCGGTCTGGCGCGGGCGGCGCAGGTGGTGGGGGCGGTCGGTGCGGGCGATCCGGCGGTCGCGCTCGTCCTGGCGATGACGCTGCTCCAGCACGGGCTGATCCATAGCGAGGGCACGCCCTGGCCGCGCGCGCTCGCCGACCGGGTCGGGCGGGAGGCCGCGGCGGACGGGGCCCTCATCAACGCGCTGCGGGTCGAGCCCGATCTTGGCACGCCCGCCCGCGGCGGCCTGCCGGCCACCATCGCCCGGCGCGACGGCGGCGACTGGCGCCTCACGGGGCGCAAGATCTATTCAACCGGCGCGCCGGGGCTCGCCTACGGCCTCGTCTTCGCCCGCACCGACGAGGCTGAGCCGCGGATCGGCAACTTTCTGGTGCCGATGTCCTCCCCCGGCCTTCGCATCGAGGAGACCTGGGATCATCTCGGCCTGCGCGCCTCGGGCAGCCACGACGTGGTGTTCGAGGATGTGCGCGTGCCGGGCGACCACGGGGTCGATCTGCGCCGCCCGGACGCGTGGCGCCGGCCCGATCCGCTGCAGCAGGCCTGGAGCTGCGCCCTGCTCGCCGCCCTCTACGACGGCGTCGCGCGGGCGGCGCAAGCGTGGTTCGCGCGCTTCCTGCACGAGCGCATTCCCGAAAACCTCGGCGCGCCGCTCGCCAGCCTGCCGCGCTTCCACGAGGCCGTCGGCGAGAACGAGCGGCTGCTCTCCGTCAACGCCCGGCTGGTGGCGAGCCTCGCCACCGAGACCGATGCCGGCGCGCCGCCCGCGCCGCAGGAGGCCGGCTTCGTCAAGCTGACGGTGACCGAGAACGCGATCCAGGCGGTGCAGCGGGTCGCTGAGCTGTGCGGCAACGTCGCGCTCTCGCGAAAGCATCCGCTGGAACGGCACCTGCGCGACGTCCTGTGCGCGCGCATCCACTGGCCGCAGGGCGACGCGGTGCGGGTCGCCGCCGGCCGCGCCGCGCTCGGCCTTTAGACAAGGAGAACCCCATGAGCCTGCTGCCGCCCGACGCCACCGAGTTCATCGGCTTCGTCGCCCCGCACGAGGTCTCCGAGTCGCGCGCCCCGCGCGGACCATCCATCGAGCCCGAGTACCTGCGGCGGCTGGCGCAGGCGCACGAGCGCGGCGGCTTCGACCGGGTGCTGGTGGCCTTCTACGCGACGGCGCCCGACCCGCTGCTGATCGCCGCCGAGATCGCCGCCGCGACGCAGCGGATCGGGCTGATGATCGCCCACCGCACCGGCTTCACCGCGCCGACCGTCGCGGCGCGGCAGTTCGCGACGCTGGACCGGCTCACCGGCGGGCGGGTGGCGATCCACGCGATCAGCGGTGGCGACGACCGCGATCTCGCCCGCGACGGCGACCACCTCACCAAGGACGAGCGCTACGCCCGCACCCGGGAGTTCCTCGACATCCTGCGCCTGTCGTGGACCTCGGACACGCCGTTCGACTACGCGGGGACACATTACCGGATTGAGGGCGGCTTCTCCGAGGTGAAGCCGGTGACGACGATTCCGGTCTATTTCGGCGGCGCCTCGCCCGCCGCGCTCGCGGTGGCGGGCCGGCACGCCGACACCTACGCCCTGTGGGGCGAGACCCACGCCCAGGTGCACGAGCTGATCGGCCGGGTGCGGGCGGCGGCCGCCCCGCACGGGCGGGCGCCCCGCTTCAGCCTGTCGCTGCGGCCGATCCTGGCCGAGACCGAGGAGCGGGCCTGGGCGCGGGCGGAAACCATCCTCGCCGAGACCCGGCGGCTGCGCGCCGCCCGCGGCCTCGGGCCGGCGGCGACACCGCAGAACGAGGGCTCGCGCCGGCTGCTCGCGGCGGCGGCGGAAGGCCCGCGTCTCGACAAGCGGCTCTACACCGCGATCGCCGCCGAGACCGGAGCGTCGGGCAACTCGACGGCGCTGGTCGGCACGCCCGAGCAGGTCGCCGACGCGCTGCTCGACTATCACGATCTCGGCGTGCGGACCTTCCTGATCCGCGGCTTCGACCCGCTGGAGGATGCGGTCCAGTACGGGCGCGACTTGCTGCCCGCCTTCAAGGATTTGCTTGCCCGGCGCGGGGCCAAGGCGGCGGCCGCGTGATGGCCCGCCTCCTCGTCCTGATCGCGCTGGCGTTCGCCGCTCTCGCCCCGGCTTGCGCGGAAGAGACGTTGCGCGTCGGCGACCAGCGCGGCAACGCCCGCGCCCTGATGGAGGCCGCGGGCGTGCTCGACGGCCTGCCCTACCGGCTCGAATGGAGCGAGTTTCCGGCCGCGGCTCCGCTGCTGGAGGCGCTGAACGCGGGGGTCATCGATGCGGGCGGGGTTGGCGACGCGCCCTTCACTTTTGCTGCCGCCGCGGGCGTGCCGGTCAAGGCGTTCCTGGCCTTCCGCAACCGGCAGGACGGGCTCGCCATCCTCGTGCGGCCCGATTCCGCGATCCGCAGCGTGAAAGACCTCGTGGGGAAGCGCATCGCCACGAACCGCGGCTCGATCGGCCATCAGGTGGTGCTGGCCGCGCTTGAAGAGGCAGGTCTGCCCGCGGACGGCGTGCAGTTCCGGTTTCTGCCCCCGGCCGACGCCAAGCTGGCGCTGACCTCCGGCGCCGTCGATGCGTGGTCGACCTGGGAGCCCTACACCTCCGCGGCCGAACTCGCGGGCCTCGTCCGGGTCGTTCGCGACGGCAACGGCATCACGCCGGGGCTCAGCTACGCGGTGGCGAACGAGGCCGCGCTCAAGACCAAGCGCGCGCTGCTCGCCGACTACGCCGCCCGCCTCGCCAAGGCGCGGGCCTGGGCTCTGACCGATCCGGCGCCCTACGCGGCAGTGTGGTCGCGGCTGATCGGCCTGCCCGAGGCGGTGCCGCTGCGCTGGTTCGGGCGGGCGCAGTACCGCACCGTGCCGATCGACGACGGCGTGATCGCGGACGAACAACGCATCATCGACCTCTACGTCCGCGCCGGCCTGATCCCGGCGGCCCGCGCGCCGCGCGCCGAGGCGATCCTCGACACCGGATTTTCGGATGCGCTCGCCGCCGTGCGATGATCGCGCAGGAGATTGCACCATGCACGACATTGGCGACAGCCACAGCCACCACCACGAGCCCCACGCTCACGATCATGATCACGAAGCCGCTGCGCGCTGGAAGGACGACGGCGTGCGGGTGATCCCCGGCAACCGGCTCGATCCCAACACGGCGCAGACGCCGGGCATGTTCCGGCAAGCCGCGGTCAACGCCGCCCGCGTCGGCGCGCAGAAGATCTGGGCCGGCACGGTGGCGATCGAGCCCGACGCCAAGACGGGCGTGCATCACCACGGCGCGCTGGAAAGCGTGATCTATATCGTCTCCGGCCGCGCCCGGATGCGCTGGGGCGAGCGGCTCGAATACGTGGCCGAGGCCGGACCCGGCGACTTCATCTTCGTGCCGCCCTACGTCCCGCATCAGGAGATCAACGCCTCGACCGACGAGCCGCTGCACTGCGTGCTGGTGCGCTCGGACAACGAGGCGGTCGTGGTGAACCTCCCCGACGTCGAGGCGGCCGAGCGGCCCGAGACGGTCTACTGGGTCGATCCGATCCACAAGCAGCCATGAGGTGACGAGCGCGATACCCCTCCCCTTGCGGAGAGGAGCGCGCGCTCCGGCCGATGAGAGGATTGGAAAATACAAAATCTTCATGTGGCATGCTGAAATCAGATCAGCGCACGCACATGCCAAGAAACGCCGGCGACAGCGAATAAAATCGCTCAATATCGAAAAACAAAGAAACTCGCTTTCGTTGACTTCAAGTCGGATTGGCCGATCATCTTGGCTTGTTCTTCCCCAGGAGCCGCCGATGTCGAGCCAGACCCCCGCCTCCATCCACGCCGAGACGCTCGCGCTCCATGCCGGCTGGCGGGCCGATCCGCAGACCGGGTCGGTCGCGGTGCCGATCCACCAGACCACCTCCTACCAGTTCCGCGACACCGACCACGCCGAGAGCCTGTTCGCGCTGCAGGAGCTCGGCAACATCTACACCCGCGTCACCAACCCGACCGTCGATGTGCTGGAGCAGCGCCTCGCCGCGCTCGAAGGCGGGGCCGCGGCGCTGGCCCTCGCCTCCGGGCAGGCCGCCTCGGCGCTCAGTGTGCAGAACCTCGCGCGGGCGGGCGACAACATCGTTTCCTCGACCGACCTCTACGGCGGCACGTGGAACCTGTTCGCCCACACCTTGAGGGAACAGGGCATCGAGGTCCGCTTCGTCGATCCGGCCGACCCGCACAACTTTTCCCGCGCGACGGATGGGCGGACACGGGCCTACTACGCCGAGACCCTGCCGAACCCGAAGCTCACGGTCTTCCCCATCGCGGAAGTCGCGGCGATCGGCCGGCCGCTCGGCATCCCGCTCATCGTCGACAACACCGCAGCCCCCCTGCTGGCGCGGCCGCTCGATCACGGCGCGGCGGTCGTCGTCTACTCGACCACGAAATATCTCGGCGGCCACGGCATCGCCATCGGCGGGGCCATCGTCGATGGCGGGCGCTTCGATTGGGCAGCCCATCCCCACCGCCAGCCGGCGCTGAACACGCCGGACGACAGCTATCACGGCGCGGTCTGGACCGAGGCCGCGCAACCGATCGGCCCGATCGCCTACGCGCTGCGCGCCCGCGTGCGGCTCCTGCGCGATCTCGGCCCCGCGGTCTCCCCGCTCAACGCCTTCCTGACGTTGCAGGGCATCGAGACGCTGCCCCTGCGCATCGAGCGCCACAGCCGCAACGCGCAAGCCGTGGCCGACTGGCTCGGGCGGCGTCCCGAGGTCGCGCGGGTGATCCATCCCTCGGTCCAGACCGGCGCCGCCCGCGAGCGGGCCGACCGAACCCTGCAGGGCGGCTATGGCGGCCTCGTCGGGTTCGAGCTGGCGGCTGGCCGCGCCGCCGGGCGGCACTTCATCGATGCGCTCAAGCTATTCTATCACGTCGCGAATATCGGCGATGCCCGTAGCCTCGCGATCCATCCGGCCTCGACCACGCATTCGCAGCTCACCCCCGAGGAGCAGCGCGCCACCGGCGTCACCGACGGCTATGTCCGCCTCGCGGTCGGGCTGGAGCATCTCGACGACATTCTGGCCGATCTCGATCAGGCACTCGCCGCCGCCGGCTCCCTGGCGCGGGCGGCCTGAGATGGCGGCCTCGCTCCCGATCCTCGATCTCGCCCGCTTCGATGCGGGCGAGGCGGACAGAACATCCTTCCTCGATGACCTGCGGAGCGCCGCCCGCGAGGTCGGCTTCTTCTACCTCGTCGGTCACGGCATACCGGAGGGGAAGATCGCGGACGTGCACGCGTCGGCGCGGCACTTCTTCGCTCTGCCGGTGGGCGAGAAGCGGGCGGTCGCGATGGTGAACTCGCCCCATTTCCGCGGCTACACTGCCGCCGGCGACGAGATCACCCGCGGCCGGGCCGATTGGCGCGAGCAGTTCGACATCGGCGCCGAGCGCCCGGCGCTCCCGCGTGAGCCCGGCGCCCCGGCCTGGACGCGATTGCAGGGCCCGAATCTCTGGCCCGCGACCCTGCCGGCGCTGCGGCCCGAGCTGCTGGCGTGGCAGGAGGCGGTCACGGACGTCGGCATCCGCCTGCTCGAAGCCTTCGCCCTGGCGCTCGGCCAGCCTGCCGACGCCTTCGCGCCGATCTATGCGGGCGCGCCCAACCAGCACATCAAGATCATCCGCTATCCCGGCCGCGAGTCGACGCCCGACGACCAGGGTGTCGGCGCCCACAAGGATAGCGGCTTTCTCACCCTCCTCGTGCAGGACGGCGAGGGTGGCCTCGAGGTGGCGGACGAGGCGGGCGGCTGGATCGCGGCGACGCCTGTGCCGGGCGCCTTCGTGGTCAATGTCGGCGAACTCCTGGAACTCGCCTCGAACGGGTACCTGCGCGCGACCGTCCACCGGGTGGTGACGCCGCGGGCCGGGCGCGACCGTCTCTCGGTCGCCTTCTTCCTCGGCGCCCGCCACGACGCCACCGTGCCGCTCCTCGACCTGCCGCCCGCGCTTGCCGCCCAGGCCGGAGGGGCGGCGGGCGACCCCGACAACCCGCTCTTCCGCGAAGTCGGCCGCAACTACCTCAAAGGCCGCCTGCGCTCGCACCCGGACGTGGCAGCCGCCCACTACGCCGACCTGCTCGACAAAGAGGCGAAGGCCGCATGAGGGACTTCTTTGGCCGCATCCGCGCCGTCCTGCGCGCCGTTGCACTGCCTGCCGAGGCCGGCCCGCTCCCGCTCGCAGCGGGGGCGATGCTCGGCAACGATTGGCTGGCCCCGCATCTCGTCCGCCTGCCGGTCCGGGCACTGGGTACAGAGCGACGCTAGAGCATCGTCCTGGATATCGGATCCAGGACGATGCTCTAGCTTCTTGTTTTTGCGTCATTTTTTCTAAAAGCCGGCAGTCACCTTTCGGGATGATGCCCTAAAACCCCCAAATCCTGGGTCCGAGGGGCAAGCCCCTCGCGGGTCCAGGGCGGAGCCTTGGTCGGCGAAGCCATCCATGGGGCTCCGCCCTCACCCCGCCAAAGGGATGATCCCTTTGGGATCGCGGGATTGGCCGCCTCATACCAAATCCGGTTGATCCCTTCGGGATAGCGGATTTGGACGTCGCTCAGGCGCCGCGCGGGCTTGCTGTTACGGTCCCCGCTTTGATCAAGCGGCGACTGTATTGCGGGTCAAGCCATGAGGTTGCTTTCAGCGAAGGTTTTGTCGTCCTTGAGGAGGGCGTTGGCGAGGACGACGAGGCGTCGGCCGGTGGCGACGATGGCGACCTTGGCGGGTTTGCCTGCGT
>NZ_JAKSYB010000008.1:0-11781 GCF_022829505.1 Methylobacterium sp. J-043
CGACCCTGCGAGACCAGAACATCCACTTGGCGCAGCTTGGCAACAATCTCTTCAGCCGTATGCTTCTTCCGTCCCATGAAACATCCTCCACATGGCTCGAAGCCATACCTCAGGGAGGACCACTTTTCAGGAGGCAGGCCAGTGGGCCGCCTCCCAGGCGCTGGTCAACTCCTCGACCGTGACGGCGCACCGTTGCGCCTCCGGTGGAAAGGGGGGAAGCAAGCCCGGGCCATCGACCGCTCGCGGGACGGACGCACGACCAAGATCCACGCCCTCATCGACCGGTTCTGCCGCCCACTCGCCTTCCTCCTGACAGGCGGACAGGTGGCTGACACCCTACGAGTTCATCTGCCAGATCTTAACAAAAGAGCCCGAGCGCTTCACGCTCGATCCGTCACACCACATTCCGGGACCGTACACCGAGCTATAATCATGAGCGCTCGGTGGCGTACCGACTGATCGGGCGGCATATGCGTTTGGCTTAACTGGCGTTCCGTTCCAGTGCAGCGGCTCGTTTGGATGGAGACCGCTTTTGGTCCGGGTCCGACAGGGTGAACGACATTTCTTTACGCATCCGTGGAGACTGCGTCCATTCCACGCAGAAACCTGAACCTGTTGGCTCTTTCGTCAGAGTTCTGCCGCCAGCAGCGTTCGGACACTCCTGCCCAATTGTGATGGCCGGGAGGTGTTCTCGAGTGAAATTTACCTTTCCATTTTTTTGGCTATGATTACGGATTATATACTGATGAAGGTATCGAACGCGCCTTTAAGAAACTGACGCAGGTAAGAACGAAAGATACGTCAGTTCAGCAAGTGATCGACAGGATCGACTGATGAAGCTTTTGTCGTTATCTTACTATAAGCACGATCAAAACTCGCAAAACCGTGCTCAATACCGTGACCTAAAGGAGTCAGAAATTGTTCAGTTTAATTTTATAAAAAATTGCGGACTATTCGATGAAGATTGGTATGTAGATAATTATCCCGACGTGCGAAGGTCTAAGATAAATCCGATTTATCATTATGTGAAGTACGGTGCTAGCGAGGGCCGCAATCCCAACAATTGGTTTGATACATTCGAATATGCGTCAAAGTACATGGCGCCAGAAATCCGCGACCGAGTTAATCCACTTATGCATTATGTTCAAAATCGTATGCCTGTTTCGGCGCAGAACGGGGATACCGACAGAAGTTCCAAAACCGAGAAGCTCGATACGAAGTTTCATAAGGGTCAACTGTCAGCGTTCTCGGATTTTTCAGTTAGGACCGCAGTGGACCGGTTTAAACATTTTCCTTTATTTTCTGATGTCGATTATATGGCTTTGAACGAGCCACTGCGCAACGTGGCCGGACTGATTCCACATCATCACGCTCTAACCTACGGCATATCTGAAGGCAGAAGCGTATTTCGCAAAGAGAATATTGCAAATATGCTTGGAATGGTCTCTCAGGCAGCAGTTGAAGCTGAGGCCAAAAGGCAGGATGTCGTCGATTTGCTCTCGGATTACGACGATGGTGAAGGCGCATGCAGAAAAATCAATGCCACACCCAGATCGAACGAATGCATCGGTGTTTTTTACAACAGTGAAGGCAACGTTTTTCTCAAGGAAATTGCCGAGTGCGTTGTGAATGATCTTCAGGAAGCAGGATATTCAGCTTCTCTTCACAACGAGAATGCCGACTTGACGGCGATACCGGCACGTTCGATTATAGTCGCTCCGCATGAATTCTTTTTTGTTGGAAAAGGGCGTGAGCTAGCCAACGAGAACTTTGTTGCCAGGTCTATAGTACTCAATACTGAGCAACCTCAGACGGTTTGGTTCGACAGGGCGATCCCTTTTTCCCTCATGTCGCGCGGCGTCATCGATATTTCGCCTCAGGTTGCTGCACTCTATCGAGATACTGGCATACCGACATTACATATCGACTTGTGTGGTGCTATCGACACCCAAGGTACGCCGGACATTGGCAATCCGCTATTCCGTGTCTTGCCTCCAGCTGCTAAGCAACTCTCGCGAGCGACAACAACGCTAGCAGAGCGGCCGATCGATGTTTCATTCTTCGGCGCCATGTCGACGCATCGCGAAAGATTTTTCACAAAAGCCGCTGCGTTTCTATCCGACTACGAGACGTTCCTTTATTGCCGACGCTTCACGAGCCCGATCAAGGGCATTGGGCGTGATCGTGATCTGACGCGGCTCGCCGGCCATGTTGCCCGACACTCCAAGATCACGCTGAACATTCATCGCGACGAGTACGGTTTTTTCGAGTGGCATCGCATCGTCAGGACAGGGATGGATTGTGGCAGTCTCGTCGTATCCGAGCCGTGCTTACCTCATCCCGTCTTCAAGCCGGGCGTTCACTTCTTTGAGGAAGCAGGCCGCCATCTGCAAAATTTGATCGAGTGGCTGCTCCGCTCTGAGGACGGCATGGCCCGAGCCGAAAGCGTCCGCGAAGCGGCGTCGGGGGTTTTGCGCCGCGCCAGGACGCGCAACCAGTCGGGGCATCGTATTGCTGCCTTCGTTGACTCTTGCTTCGTGTGACACCATGCAGCCCTGGATACCCAGATACCGCGTTGCATTTGAGTCAGAGCCGTCGGGGCCGAGGCCCCACGACCTCGTCTCGATCTGCGTCACCGCGTTCAACTACGAGCGTTACCTCGGCGCGTGCCTCGACTCGTTGCGCGCACAGACGCACGCTGCGCTCGACCTGATTGTCGTCGACGACCGGTCCGAGGGTGATCGCACGCTCGCAGCCGGTGAGCGCTGGATGAAGAAGCATGCCGACCGCTTTCATCGCTGCCTGCTGGTAAGCCATCTGCGCAATCAAGGGCCATCTGCGGCCCGGAACACTGCGTTCTCTCTTGCGCTCGGCTCTCATGTCTTCGTTATCGATGCGGATAACGTGGCCTACCCCCGTGCCATCGCACGTCTACATCAGGCCGCGGTATCAGGATCGTTCGATGCGACCTACCCACAGCTCGAACATTTCGGCGACGAGCATAAGCTTGGCGTGGCCGACATCTGGGATGGGGATGCGCTGTATGAAAGCAACTACATCGACGTTATGGCGCTCGTGGCCAAAAGCGCCTGGGAACGCATCGGAGGCTACAGCCATATCGAGGAGGGCTGGGAGGATTACGACTTTTGGCTCAAATGCCTGAAGCACGATCTGGATATCGGGTTCGTTCCAGAAATTCTGTGTCGCTACCGCGTTCACGGGAAGTCCCGCACCTCGACAGATGCGTGGGCCGCGCACGAAAAGCTGAAACGGATTATCGCAATGCGCCATCCCCGCGTCGGTCGACCGAGCGCCGCGTCGTGATGGCCAGCTATCCGCATTCCGGCGAGTTCCGGATGATGCCACGGTGATTGCTATGCCATCATTCGCCGAAGCGCGCGCGGGGCTTCAGGGCGAGATCGACAACGTCTCGCCCTATCGAGTGCGGGGTTGGGCGCGCAACCCGCAGTTGCCAGACGAGCCGGTTGTCCTGTTAATCGCCAACAATGGCGAAGTTCTTGAGCGCGTCGTAGCCGATCGAGCCAGGGATGATCTTCTCCAGGCAGGATTTAGCTCGAGCCATCATGGTTTCGACGTGTGGCTTCCTGCTCGTCTCGATGCATCAAGGCGTAACATCGTTCGGGTCTTTCGGGAATTTGACGGAGCAGACCTGTTTCGTTCGCCCGTTATTCTCGAGGCTTCCGAGGCGTTCGGCCCCGTCTTGCAGGCACGCCTGACTACGCTGTTGGCCACGCCGATGGAGGCTCCGGAGCTGCGTGAACGCATCGAGTTTCTGGTCGATTTGGTCGAAGGATTGCGCCGGCGGCTGGCTGATGAGCACGCGATTGGCAGAGGCCGCGAGGCAGAAGAGGAGCCGCTTCGCGCCCTCGTGATCGACGATCAGCTCCCCGATTCACGGCGCGACGCCGGCTCCATGGCGATCCTGTCGCATATCCGCTCTCTCAGGCGGCTCGGCTATGAGATTAGTTTTGTCCCGTCCGATCTAGACGGCGTACGGTCGCTCACGGCCGACGCGCTGACTGCGGAAGGGATGACCCTTCACCTGCGCCCTCACACGAGTTCGGTCGAAGAAGTTCTGCGCCGCGAGGCCAACACCTTCGACCTCGTCTATATTCATCGCTACACGAACGCAGCGAAGTATGGGCCTCTTGCCCGGAGTTTCCAGCCCACCGCGCGCCTCGTCTTCAGTGTCGCCGACCTTCATCACCTCAGGCTTCAAAGGCAGGGCGAGTATTACGGTTCTGAACGGATCGCCGCCGACAGCCAGCTCATCCGCCTGCGCGAACTCAGTGCAGCTTGGTCTGCATCGAGTGTCATCACGCATTCGACGCATGAAGCGGAACTGCTGAAAGCAGATTTAGGGCGCACGCCGATCGCCGTCGTGCCTTGGTCAGTAACCCCCCGGCCGGTCGTCCGACCATTCGATCGGCGCCGCGGTGTCGCATTCGTTGGCAGCTTCATGCATGCGCCCAACCTTGATGCAGCGCGTCGTCTCGTCCACGCGATCATGCCACGGGTGTGGAGCACGGAGCCCGACATTCCCTGCTTTCTGATCGGTTCGGACATGCCGGACGAGCTCGCCGGTCTGAACCTCGATGGTATCGAGGTGCTGGGTCATGTGCCGGATCTCTTCTTCGCGCTCAATCGCGTACGGCTTTCCGTTGCACCGCTCGCCTGGGGCGCCGGAATTAAGGGGAAGGTGCTGGAAAGCTTCGCTCACGGGGTGCCTTGCGCCATGACTGGCATCGCCGCAGAAGGGATCTGCCTTCCGGCAGCACTGGATGTCTGCCTTGGCGACAGCGACGAGGCCTTAGCGCTTGCTATTGTTACGCTTCACCAGGACGAGGCGCTCAATCGCAGATGCGCCGAGGCTGGCCTCGCTCTTATCGAAGATGGCTGGTCAGAGTTGCGCGTCGACGCCGCTATGCGGCATGCCATCATTGGCAGCGAACCAAATCTGAAACTGCCAGGGTCGAACGGAATCGAACAACTGCCGCGATAAATGCGAATTTGTTGTCGGAAATGGAAATGATTTTACCAAAATGAGCTTATGTAGTTTTGCAACATCATGATTTTGAATGCTTTTAGCGTTCTAATTTAGTTTGACATTGTTTTTTGTCGATTGGTATATTTCCGATGTTGGTTGATTCAGTATTATCCAATTAAAGCGACTGCGTCGATCCGGCTCGCTCAAATCAGTTGCGAGATGATGACTCGGTAAACTGTGCGTAAGACTGCATATCCGCAAGTCAGTGACCGCGTTTGAGCATTCGAATGTGATCGCTGGCGCAGACTTTCCGCGCCGGTCTCAAAGGCGCCGGAAATAACACAAGGGGATCGCGATGGCCTTACCAAATAATCAGACGATCACGTCCGGCAATATCTACCAGGTGGGTACAGGTGCCATCGCCGGCACGGTTCAGGGCCTAGCGAACCTTGCGCTCGGTACGACCGGCCTCGTGACGATCGCGAGCCCAGTGGCGACGAACACAGACGTGACCTTCACGCAAACAGGCGGTGTTCAAACAGTGAGCTACATCAACGGCGCCGGTAACACCGTGAGCCAGCCCGTTACCTTTACGGGACAAGGACCTGGTGAGTTCACGTTTACCTCAGGAAGCTCGACCTTCCTATTCACCAATACGGCGCTCAATGGTGGAGCGACGATCGATGTCGGCTCCCTGCCCGGCGGTGCCCTACTCGGCACACAACTCGGGATCGGCGCGAACCCAACCGTCTACGCGCTGACGACGAACGGCCTCGCGCAGGTCGGGACCGGTACATACACAGCCTGTCTCGTCCGGGGCACGCATGTCGCGACGCCGGATGGCGAGCGTCGGGTTGAGCATTTGCGGATCGGTGACCTCGTGATGACCGTCACGGGCGAGTCGAAGCCGGTGCTCTGGATTGGAACTCGTCGCTACGAGGGCGCCTTTATCGCCGGCAACCGGACCGCACTGCCGGTCACCGTCCTCGCGGGTGCTTTGGGTGACGGGCTGCCGCTGCGCGACCTCTCACTCTCGCCCTGCCATGCCCTGCTGATCAACGACGTTCTCGTGCCCGCAGGCCGGCTCGTCGACGGGGTGGCGGTGATCCAGGCGTCGAGTGTCGAATCGGTAGACTACTTCCACATCGAGCTCGATGATCACGACGTGGTGCTCGCGGAAGGTGTCGGCGCTGAGACTTTCGTCGACGACGACAGCCGGAATCTCTTCCAGAACGTACACGAGTATCACGCGCTCTACCCGAACCGTCCTGAGATCGACCCGGTCTACGCTGCGCCACGGGTGGAGGACGGGGAGGTCGTGCAAGCGATTCGCGATCGCATCGCCGCGCGTGCCACCGCCGTGAAACGGGCGGCCTGACGAGTCCATCAAGGATTAGGACGACATGCCGCGCGGCTATCTCGATCTTGGGATAACGCGTCGGCACATCTCCGGATGGGCCTTCGATGAGGCCCATCCGGAGAAACCCGTTCGTGTATCTCTGACGGCTAACGGGGAACCCCTGCTGACGGTCTTGGCCAATCGCTACCGCGGTGACCTCCACGCCGCGGGTGTCGGTGACGGGCATCACAGCTTTGACGTCTATCTGCCCCACCCGCTCACAGCTTTTCAGCGTCACGTGATTCACGCGACGATCGAGGGATCGGGGGAGGCACTCGGCGATTCGCCCATCGTCATCGAATCCGCCGACGCGTTCGACGAGGATGTGAAGCGGAGCGTCTCGGGCCTGATTGCCGCCGCCGACGCCTCAACGCTCGATCGGACTCTCGCCTTCCTAGTCGATCAGGTCGAGGCTGTGCTCTACCGCCGAGCGGATTTGGCCTCGCACCGGACCCTGCGTCATTTCCGGCAACGCTTCACCCGGCATCGCGGTCAACCGCGGCCGAACGAGCCCCCTCCACCGCCGCTGCGCGCCCTTGTCATCGGCGAGCGACTTCCTCAAACCCGTGAGGACAACACGGTCCTCGACGTCATGCTGTCGCTGCGACGGATCGGCTACGAGGTCACCTTCGTCCCAGCCGATCTTCGCGACGCCGAGGTGGCAGAACGGGTGCGCTTGAATGAGGCGGGTGTTCTACTTCATGCAGCGCCATACACGATATCTGTCGAAGAGGTGCTGCGTCGGCAGCGGGGCGCGTTCGATGTCGTCATCGTGCATGGGCTCGCCGCCGCAGCTCGGTATCTGCCAATGGTTCGGCACGACTGCCCTACGGCGCGGGCGGTCTATCTGCGCACGGCCTCAGCCCAGGCCGAATCCCTGTCGATGGGGGCCGGACATTTGGGCTTTCTCGAACGGGCGCACCGCAGCCAACTCGCCGAAGCCACCGCAATGGGGCATGCCGACGACCTCCTCACAACGGATCCGACCGACGCCGCCCGTTTCGCCAACTCGAGTCCCAACACGCGGGTCACGCTCATGCCGTGGACCGTGCCGGTCAGTCCAATCGACATTCCCTTCGCCAACCGTGCTGGCATCGCCCTCCTCGGCACGAGCCTCGGACCGGTGACCACTCCGGCGATGCGCCCGCTGCTCGACAGGGTGATTGAGGCCGTTTGGGTTAGGAACCCGGCCATCCCTTTTCACCTGCCGGAAGCCGTAGCAGGGCGAACCCCGCAGGCCCGGATTGTTCCCGTCGTCGACGGAATCGATCCAACGGAGGGTGTCCGAGTCGCGCTCGCCCTCGGACCGAACCTCTCGCAGAGGATAGCGGGGACTCTCGGCGCCGGCATCCCGTGTGTGGCAACGGAAACAGCCGCGGGTGAACTTGCCTTCGGCCGCCCGTTTCCGCCTGAAGCGGAAGACACAGCGGTACGTCTAGCGGAAATACTGATTAATCTGCACGAAGACGAGTCCCTCAATCGATCGGCCGCCTGCACCGGCCTTGCCGAAATCCTGCGAGAGCGTTCGGACGCCTGCCTTGATGAGAAACTCGTCGCCTTCCTCGCTAGACGGCGGCGCATCCGCTGACCGTCGACGCGACCCGGGTCTTATGCCGAAGAACACGCCTCGGCTGTGCGCGGCGTAGGTGCCGTTGCTGATCTGCGTAGCGATTGATCCGCCGGTAGGCTTGGTTCGTCCTGAGATATGGCCTGTGGGCCATTTGGAGTTGACCCGGTTTGTCGTCCACGTCTTATGCAAGTTCTCGGGCTGTGCGACCCCTTTCATAAGGGTCGCGCGAGACGTCTGACGAGGATCATGGCGGCGGCCAAGACGCAGAAGGCGAGCGCGGAGTAGGGTGTCGCCTCGTAGGCTCGGGCGAGCCTGCGGCAGCGCGCGATCCAACCGAAAGTGCGTCCGATGACCCAGCGGCGGGGCTGCACAGCAAAGCCCTTCTGCCCCTTATCCGGCCTGACGATCTCGACGGTGATAGCGGTGGCGTTGCCGACGCGCTCGCCCTGATAGGCCTGATCGGCAAAGCAGTGGGCCAGGAAGAGCTATAGACGACGGGACGCCCGTAGCGGTGCAATCTCGCCGTGGCTGTCGTGCCGGTCGGCCGTCGAGACGGTGGTTAGGAGCAGGCGACCGTCCGTATCGATGAGCGCGTGACGCTTGCAGCCAACTACGCGCCGGGCCAGATCGTAGCCGCGCTCGCCCTTGACGCCGATGCCGCCCGAGGGCGCCGCCTGCGCGTCGAGGATGGCACCGATCGGGCTGGCCTCGCGCCCGGCGCGCTCGCGATCGGCCATGGTCAGGGCGTGGGCGAGGCGCTCGAACACGCCCGCCTTCGACGGGCGCAGGAACCAGCGGTGAACCGTGGACCAGGGTGGAAAATCCAACGGCAGGCGAGTGGACGGCAGAACCGGTCGGTGAGAGCGTGGATCTTGGTCGTACGTCCGACCCGCGAGCGGCCGATGGCCTGGGCTTGCTCCCCCCTTCAAGGAGCGCGTCCCGCGAGCAGTGCAACCCCACGGATGCCGGCCGGGGCAGATCTGACACAGCTCTCGTGCGCTACGGTCTATTCAAGCGAGTTGCAGACCTTTCAAGGCGAGATGAGCCTGACGCCGACTTGGTCCGTCCTCAATTGGCTCCAAGCCTCACCACCGGTTCCAGCAGCAAGCATGACCGGAAGCTGCCTCATGGCGAACTCGATGAAGCTACGTGCCTTCGCTGGCAGGAGGCGTGAAGTCGTGACGATGTAGACCGGCGTCGGCGGTAGATCCCACTCCGGCAGCACCTGCTCCAGCCGGCCGTTCACAACATCGCGTTTGACGCTGAGGCAGTGCGCGCTGAAAATGCCTTGTCCCGCCAGCGCAAACTTGCGTGCGAGGCTCGGTGAGTTGCAGGTGAGCGATCCGTTTACCTGGAGTGGAATGGTCTCGGCGTTGCGGCTGAGGGACCAAGTCGTGCCCGTTCCCTGTGTGGGAACGATGGCGCTGTGATCTTTTAGGTCATGGGGTTCTTTGGGCCAACCGCGATCATTGAGATAATCCGGCGCGGCGAACAGGCCATTCGCCACTTCAGCTACCCTGCGCATAATCAGCGAGGTCTCGCGTGGCTCCTCGATGGTCACAGCCAAATCGTAGTTGTCACCTACGAGATCGACGGCGTTGGGTTTCAGATCCAGATGGACGTGGATGTGCTCGTGCTGCGCAGAGAATTCTGTGACGATCCGTGAGAGGTGGTGCAGCACCCAGAAATCTGGCGGCGCAGCGATCTTGAGGAAGCCGCTTGGTCCCTTCGCCTCAGCGACGAGGTTGTCGAAGGCTTGCTCTGCCTCATCGACGAGCCGAGATGCTTGGGCGAGATAGGCTTCGCCGTAGGACGTCAGAGCGATCCGGCGGGTGGTTCGATCGAGCAGGCGCAAGCCAACCATTTGTTCGAAATCAGAAACACGCCGTGAGAGTGACGAGATCGGCATGCCCAGAATGGTTGCCGCTTTGCTGAAGCTTTTCTGCTTGGCCACCTCGACGAAGAGGGCCATGTCACGCAGCATCTGTGAATTTGGCATTAGTCCGTCGCGCGCTCCTGACCGTCAGTATGAGTGCTTTCGTCCGTTCAGCTCCCGACACCCCCCCTGGTGCTGAGAGAGGTCGTTCCAACAGCCAGTGCATGCCTTCTTGGTAGGATGATCGGGGCGACCACCGCGATTTCGGAAGACCACCGGATATCGACGGAGCAACATCTGAGGAAGGATTGAGATCGCAGACAGAAATTCGATTTTGAGAAAAAATTGGAAAAGTGTTTTTTACATAATGGGAAGAAACTTATTGAATTGCCCCAGAAACCCTAATGTAAATAGAAATATTTTTTATTCATAGCAAATTTTGCAATATTGATAGACCATACGTTTGACTGGCACTTCCTCACAGCCTATGACACAGTAATTTCAGAATTTTATATTGAAAAATTTAGTCCAGCCCTGATATGCTGCGCTGTCAGGAACACGACATGGCGCTATGCATTCATAATGCCATGAGAAAAGGCACTAAGTAACTTTGCAACTCGAGTCATCTGAGCGGATGGGCAAAGTGGCTTCTCTGCGAACATTTGCGCGCGATTATGAGGCGCACACGTCGCATTGCTCAACTTCTACGGAAGACCCAGTGAGCCACACGAATATGTCTGGGTCGGAACTCCTCTTCGTTTCTGCCGATGCTACGTGGCGGTATCCTGCTGCCAGAGGCTCGCGGCGAGACGGACATGCTACTACGCACTGCGTTCGAAGTACGCGAGCGTGCCTAAGTGATATGGTGCTTAGAGCTGTTGCCGATCATATTGGATCGTATGCGTCGTATCCAGCTGCGGCGAGGCAGTTGCGGCAGGCCCTTGGCGTGAGGGTGTCGAAGGCGGATCGGATGGCCGCTTTCAGATCTGGAAGCGTCCGAGCGGCGGCTTTGCGGAGGTTCCCCTTCAGCTTGGCGAAGATCTGCTCGATCGGGTTGAGATCCAGCGAGTAAGGTGGAAGGTAGAGCAACTTGGCGCCCACCGCCTGGATGGCTTCGCGCACGCCGGCCACCTTGTGAGCGGCGAGGTTGTCCATGATCACCGTGTCACCCCGCTTCAACAGGGGGACCAGGGTGGCGGTGACGTAGGCCCGGAAGCGCTCGCCGTTGGTGGCTCCGTCGAACAGGGCGGTGGCGACCACCCCGCTTGTGCGCAGGGCGGCCGTGACGGTGGTCGTCCTCCAATGTCCATGCGGAACCGCCACGCGGCAACGCTCGCCGCGCGCAGCCCAGCCGTAGCGGCGCACCATGTTGGTGGTAGTTGCCGTCTCGTCGAGGAAGACGAGCCGTTCGGGATCGAGTTCATCCTGGGCCTCGAACCAATCCTCGCGCTCGGCTCTCACGTCCGGTCGTTGCTGCTCGGCGGCGTGGGGCGTGTTTTTTTGTGCGTGACGGGGTGACGGCGGAAGAAGCGCGACAGGCCGCTTTCGCTGGTGGCGATGCCGCGCTCAGCCAGCAGGGCGCGCAACTCCGAGAGGATCAGGGTCGGCTGCTCCGCGCGCAGGCGCAGGATCAGGTCGGCATGGGCTTCCACGTGCTGTGAGCGCCGGTCGCCACCCTGCGGCTTGGCCGCCACCCGGCCCTCCCGCTCGAAGCTCTCCTGCCAGCGGATGGCGCTGGCGGGACTAACCCCGAACCGCTCGGCCGCCTGACGGCGCGAGGCGCCCTCGGACACGGCCTTCACGACGCGCTCACGCAGATCCAATGACAACGGCGACCCCATCGATCCTCCTGTCGAGGACCACAGGGAATCAGATCACGTCGCGTCGCGGAACCCCAGCCGACTCGCAGCGATCGGCAACAGCTCTAG
>NZ_JAKSYB010000015.1:0-30552 GCF_022829505.1 Methylobacterium sp. J-043
CGCGACCGCATCGAGCGCATGAACCCGGCGACGTCCCCCTGCCCCGGCCTGCATGGCGAGACGTGGCAGAGGGTCCACGCGGCGATGCTCGACTTCCTCGAGCGCTTCGGAGCGGAGGCGGTGGATCTCGGCTGGAGCGAGCTCGACCTGTTCGGGATCCATCCCACGGTCGGCACCGTCCGGGTGGACCATTGTGGTGCCCTGGTGCTGGGCGGGCGCACGGTGCAGTGGATCAATTCGACCCGGATCGGCTTCGGCGACCTGACCTACTATCGCGACACACCCGGTCGGCCGCGGGACATCCCGATCTGGGCTTATGGGGGCTGAGGCGATAGGCCGGGCGCGAACACCGCGAGCGTGAGGGAACTGCGATGAGCCGTCGGATGTGGGCCGTGCTGGGGCTGGCCGTCGGCTGTATGAGCACGCTGGCGAGCCGGCCGGCGTCGGCCGAGCGGTTCGATGGCGACCGCCTGATCGTCATCGACGGCGATACCGTCGCCCTCCCCTGCGCCGTGCCCGTGCGCGGCTGTGCCGAGAAGGTCCGTTTGAGTGGGATCGACACGCCGGAGGTGTCTCGGCCGCGCTGCGAGGCCGAGCGGATCGCTGGCCTGAAGGCGAAGGAGCGCTTGGCCCGCCTGATCCGCGGACAGGCCGTCGAGCTGGCGCGCGCCGGCGAGACCGATCGCTACGGCCGGACGCTCGGGACGTTGCGGGTGCCAGCGGGAGAGGTCAGCGCGATCCTGATGCGGGAGGGCCTGGCGGTGGCCTACCGGCCGGGCCGGAAGGCTTGGGAGGAGCGGGCGGATCACTGGTGCCGCTCGGATCGGCGCTGAGGAGCCGGGCGACCGAATTCCGAGGGACGACGAGGCGCCGGGGGGATTCCTCGGACTCTCTGCCGTGCTAGCGTGGCCGGACCGTGCCGATCCGCCCCGAACACCGCCACTTCTACCCGATCGACTGGCCGCAGCTCTCGGCGGTGATCCGCTTCGGCCGGGCCGGCGGGTTCTGCGAGCGCTGCGGACGCCCGCATGGGCGGGTCATCGTCTGCGTCGATGACGGGAGCTGGTACGATGCCGACGGCGGCGTCTGGCGCTCGGGCCGGGGGCGCATTCTGCGGCGCATGCCAGACCTGGCGAGTGCCCGGCTGACCCGGCCGATCCTGGCCGCCTGCCACCGCGAGCACGACACCAGCCGCAACGGCCCCGCCGATCTCGCCGCCTGGTGCCAGCGCTGCCACCTGGAGCACGACCGGCCGGAGCACATCCGGCGGCGACGCCTGACCTTCCTGCGCCGCCGGGCGCTGGGGGACCTGTTCCTCGGGCTGTATCCGGTGCTCTGATGACAGTCGAATCCGACAGGTCACGCCTAGCCGCGCTGATCGATGGGAAGGACCGTGCGCTGCTCGCCGCGTTCCTGCGCGACGAGGGGACCGACTTTGCCCTCAAGCGGCTTCCTATTACCCACATCCTGGTGATGCTCGGGCGAACGTGGCACCGAGCATGATGTCGGCGAGCCGGGCGAAGCCGCGCCACATGACGAGATTGCCGGGCGGCGGGTCCCGTGAGCGGGCGAGGTAGCCGCCGAGGCGCGCGACCTTCACCACGTAGGCCGAGAGAGTTCGCCCGCCGGCCGCCCGATCGGGGACGAGGCGATCGAGCAGCGCGATCTCGGCAGCGGTGACGGCCAAGCGCGGGTCCGCACCCGGCGCCGCGCGGCCCACCATGGTCGTCCAGAACACCCGCCACGCCAGGATGCAGAACACCGCGATCAGCTTGACGAGGCGCTCGGCCGTGCGCAGCCGTGCATCTTCGGCGCGGCAGCCGGTCTTCAGGATGTGGTGGAACACCTCGATCTTCCACCGCCGGGCATACCAGCGCAGTTTCTCGACGGCTTGGTCGGGATCGTCGACGGGCAGGTCGGTGATCAGCCGCCAGTCGATCGCGGGGCGGTCCTTCGGCGTCCCCGGCTCGCGGGCGTGGAGGACGGTGAGCGACAGCGCGGGATAGCATTTTTGCTTGCCGATCGGCGGCGGCACTGTGATGCGGCGGTAGCGCAGTTCGACCGCGGCCGTGCCGAGCCGCCCCGCCCGGTCGCGGACCTCGACGCGATGCAGGCCCTGGACGGCGACCTCGCTCATCGCGTCGGTGATCGTGTGCCGACCGTCGCCGGCCAGCCGGTCGACGCAGCTGCGCACTATGAAGTGCGTGCCGAGGCCGTGGGCCAAGCAGAACAGCTCGTAGATGTCGCTCTCGCGGTCGCCGACGTGGACGCAGCGGCTCGGCGCGCCGAACAATCCAGGGCTTCGAGGCCATGCTCTGGCTCCTCAAGGGCTTTGGGTTTGCCGGCGCGTGGAGTGTGCGCGAGCGGAATTGGTTGCTCGGGCTCTAGCTCAAAGTAGGGATAGATGTGTTACATGGTGTCGACGCCGTCAGAGGCGGATAGAACGCTACCGAATTTTACAGTTGACGTTCGGCCGAGCTGCAACAAGCCGGGTTCTCAGAACCAATTGATCTCCCAGCCTTAACTATGAAAATTAGTCTAAGGTTATATTTGAACAGCGATTATGCCCGATCTGGACTGGACGAGCTTAGGAGATCCTCTCGAAACTTTGCGTCGAGACGCTGCATGAAGTGCTCAGCACAGCACATGTGTTTGTGCATTTCAACGCTGACCGCATCTGCATCCTCCGCGCGTAAGGCAGTGACAAGTGCCCGATGGCTGGCAACGTTGTGACTTCCAAAGGCTTCGTGTTCAACTAGGCTTTCACTGCGAAACTCAACCAAGTCGCGTAGCAGGCTGTTTAGGAACCGACACATAAACACTAGCAAGTGATTATCACTTGCATCACATAACATGTCGTGAAAATCGACCTCAATAATACGGCCAATCCTGCGCTGACCGCTCGTGTTAGCTGCCTCGCACTCTGCAATATTTGCCTCCAGACGTTGGAAGTCATGAGGCTTCAAGCGCCCGATCACGCTGATGCTCAGCGCTACCTCCAAACTGCGGCGTAAGGCGTAGACATGGGCAAAATCAAGTTCCTGGAAGTGGAAGAAGCGACGCAATTGTTGTGCGGCGGCATCAGTGGAGATCGGGCGGATTTCGGCGCCGCCATTCGGACCGGACTGCATCGCCACAAGGCCCTGGACCTCGAGAGCCTTCAGTGCTTCTCGGATCGTCCCCTTAGCGCAGCTATAATGCTCCATCAGGGCACGTTCGTTCGGCAGGCGGTCACCCGGCAGCAAACGGTCGCGGGCGATGCGCCTACACAGGTCCTCGGCAATCTGGTCGGAGAGTTTGATGCGGCGCATCGGCGCCGGGTTCTGCTTCATCCTTGGACCGGGCGCAGTCATTGCGGATTCCAGGCCACGTTTTGGTCCAGAGGAAAGATCGGGCGGGCGAGCTTCTCGAACGTGAACAGCCCGTAGTCGGAACTGGTTACGCCGCGGCTCGCGCACTCCACGACGGTACATGCGATTGGCTCGAAGACGGGTCGACAGTACATCCGCGATTTTAGGATCAGGACTCGTGCCGTGGCCGGGTTGATTCCGCAAGCGGTGAACACGCCGAGGTCCCATGGCTCGTGCGGCTGCTCACTGACAAGGATGCGGGCCCTCCCCGTATCGATCACCGCCGCCCGGCCCATGCTGCAGCGCTGTCCCGTATAGGTCGGGCCGGTGATACGATATTCGCCGTCGCCGACCGCTGCCACGGTGCCGGCGACTGTGAGGGGCAACCTAGGGCCGAAACCCGGCAGGGGGACGCGATTGCCGATCTCCAGTTCGACCCGGGCGCCGACGCCGGCCGCGTGCAGGATGGAGACGGCGCGGGGGTCGCAGATCGGGCCGGCAACGATGCCCTCGAGGCCGGCCTCGAGGGCGTTGGCGAGCACGTCCATCACGTCGCAGGTGCCCCCCGACATGCAGTTGTCGCCGTGGTCGAGGAGAAGCACCGGGCCGTCGCCCGGCCCGGCTAGCGCAGCCTGTGCCGCTGCGATGGACTCGGCCAGGGGCGCCTCGTCATAGACGAAGCTTTCGCGGTTGCCCCAGAGCCCTGCGGCGAGGTCTCGGGCTGCCTCGTCGGCGGCCTCCTGACTTTCCGCCGTGACCGTGACGGAGACACCGGTCTCGGCGAGATCCGCAAGGGAGAAGCCGCCGAAGATCGTGGCCGCCAGTACGCCGGGACGGGTCTCGACTGTCTGAGCCGCCAGGACGGCGTCTCGCATCGGTCCCGCCACGCGGGTGTCCATGCGCAGGGTGTGGGCGAGCATCGGAGGATGTATCCAGGCCCTAGCCGGCCGTAGCCCCTCGTCGAGCATTCGTCCGACGATGCCGGCCACGCGCTCGCCGGTCTCGGCCATGTCAACGTGCGGGTAGGACTTGAAGCCTGCCAGCACGTCGCAATTGTCGACCACCCGGCCGGTGATGTTGCCGTGAAGATCCAGAGCGACCCCGATGGGCGTGCCGGGCGCGATTTCGCGGATGCGGGCGAGAAGCTCGCCCTCCCCGTCGTCGTGGCTCTCGGTCACCATCGCCCCGTGAAGGTCAAGGAGGATGGCGTCGCAGCCGGGGCGGATCGCCTCGAGAAGCGCGGCGCAGAGCGCCTCGAAGGCGGAGTCCGCCACGGGTCCGCTCGGATTCGCTTGAGCCGACACCGGCACCGAAACGACTGCCCCGCGCGCCTGCGCGAACCGAATGAAGGCGCCTAGCGCCGTGGAGGCGTCCCGCCCGGCCGCCAGGGCATCATCCCCCCAGAGCGGATTGAAGCTGGTAAGCGGGGTCGCGAGGGGCGAGAACGTGTTGGTCTCGTGGTTCACCCTGGCTGTGACGATACGCATGAACGCGCCTTCTTGAGCGGCGCATCAGGCCGCCGAGCTGCTTGTGCGGGAATCATAGTCGAGCACGGCGTCGAGGAGAACCTGTGCGCCGGCCGCGCATTCCGATGGCGTCGTCGATTCCGCCGGGTTGTGGCTGAGGCCGCCGGCGCTCGGCACAAACACCATGGTGGTCGGCACGAGGCCCGCCAGATGCGCCGCGTCGTGGCCGGCGCCCGAAACGATATCGCGGGTGGCGTGCCCGCCCTTATCGGCCGCGCGCCGCACGGAGGCGATGCAGTCGAGATCGAAAGCGACCGGGGCGGTCCGGGCAATGGGACGCAGCTGCGAGGCGAGGGACAGGTCGCTGGCGATGCTGTCGAGCACCTCGCTCATGGCCGCCTCCATGGCGTCGAGCACGGCGTCGTCGGGGTGGCGCAGATCCACGGTGAGAAACACGTGGCCGGGGATCACATTGTGGGAGTTGGGCGTCACGCAGAGGTGGCCGACCGTGCCGACGGCGTCGGGGGCGTGCGCGTGCGCCGCGGCATCCACCGCTTCCACGAGGCGCGCGGCGCCGAGGAGCGCATTGCGCCGCATCGCCATCGGGGTCGAGCCGGTATGGGCGGACTGCCCCTCCAGGGTAACCTCGTACCAGCGCATGCCCTGCACGCCCTGCACGACGCCGATGGTAGCCCCTTGCGCCTCCAGGATCGGCCCCTGCTCAATATGGAGTTCGAACATCGCGCCGAACGGCACGGAGCCCGGTGCCGCCACGCCGCGATAGCCGATGGCGTCGAGCGCTGCGCCGAAGCAGGTTCCCGCCGCGTCCTCACGGGCCTCGGCCCAGTCGCCGGCATAGATGCCCGCATAGACCCCAGAGCCGAGCATGGCGGGGGCGAAGCGCGCGCCCTCCTCGTTGGTCCAGTTCACCAGCAGCAGCGGCGCCTCGGTGACGTAGGCGGCCCCGTCCAGGGTGCGGAGCACCTCGAGCCCGGCGAGCACGCCGAGCACACCGTCGAACCTGCCGCCGGTGGGCTGGGTGTCGAGGTGGCTGCCGAATGCGATGGGCTTCAGGTCCGGGTTCCGGCCGGGGCGCAGGGCGAACATGTTGCCCACCGCATCCACCGTGAGGGTGCAGCCGAGCGCTTCGACCTGGACCCGGAGCCAGTCGCGCACTTGGCGGTCCTCGTCGCTCAGGGTCAGGCGGGCAATGCCGCCGTCGGAAGTGGCACCGATGGCGGCGGTCTCGGTCAGGGTGTCCCAGAGGCGCTCGGCGTTGATGGTGAGGTTCGACATGGATGTCCTGGGTTCGCTGCAGTTCACGCCGCCTTGACGCCGAGGAAGCGGTCGCGCGCCGCCTCGTCGGCCATGAATTCGCCATTGGCGGCCGCGTAGGCGACGCGGCCGAGTTCGAGGATGTAGTGGCGGTCGGCCAGCGCGGTGCAGACGGCCAGATTCTGCTCCACCAGCAGAATCGGCACGCCCGCCGCCCGGATGGCACGGATCTGCGTCACGATCTCCTCCACGATGACGGGGGCAAGGCCCTCCACCGGCTCGTCGAGCATGAGGAGCTTCGGTCCGCTCAGGAGCGCGCGGGCGATGGACAGCATCTGCTGCTCGCCTCCTGAGAGCTGCGCGCCCCCGTTGCGGCGGCGCTCCTCCAAGCGTGGAAACATCGCGAAGATGTCCTTGAGCGCCCAGGGCGAGCCCTTGCGCTCGGCGATGGCCAGGTTCTCCTCGACGCTGAGCAAGCTGAAGATGCCGCGATCCTCCGGCACGAGGGTGAGGCCGGCCCGGGCGATGCGGTGGGCGGGCCAGCCGGCGACCTCGGTGCCCTGAAAGCGCACGCTGCCCCAGCGCGGGGTGATGAGGCCGCATATGGCCTTCAGGGTCGAGGTCTTGCCAGCGCCGTTGCGCCCGAGCAGGCAGACGATCTCGCCGTCCCGCACCTCCAGGCTGACGCCCTGGAGGATATGGCTCTTGCCGTAGAAACCCTGGACCCCGTCCAGGGCGAGGGCGATGGGGCCGCTCATGGCACGAGGTCTCCCGTGATCATGTTGCCGAGATACGCCCGGCGCACCTCCGGGTCGTCGCGGACCCGGCCCGGCGGCCCCTCCACCAGCACGCGGCCGGCCCGCATCACCGTGACGGTGTCGGAGATGTTCATCACAATGCCCATGTTGTGCTCGATGAAGAGCACGGTGTGGTCGCGTCCGAGGTCGCGAATCAGCACCGTCATCGCCGCAATGTCGTCGATGCCCATGCCGGAGGTCGGCTCGTCGAGGAGGATGACCTTCGGCGCCGCCGCCATCGCCATCCCGACCTCGAGGCGCCGCTGCTGGCCGTGCGACAGTTCGCCGGCCGCGCGCAGGGCCACCCGTGTGAGGTCGAGGCGCTCCAGCATCGCCTCGGCCATGGCCAGCGCCGGCCGGTTGGCTTCGGTCCGGCGCCAGGGGGGCAGCGCCTGCCAGGGCGTCTTGCCCTGCGCTGCCAGTCGCAGGTTCTCGCGCACGCTCAGGGTGGGGAACAGGCTGGTGACCTGGAAGGAGCGGGCGAGGCCGAGGCGCACGCGCTCGTGGTCCGACGTGCGGGTGATGTCCCGGCCGCCTAACGTGATGCGCCCGCCCGAGGGCGCGATCCGGCCGGTCAGCGCGTGGAACAGCGTGGTCTTGCCGGCCCCGTTCGGCCCGATGATCGAGTGGACGCTGTTCTCGGCGATGCGAAGGGTTACGTCTTGCAGGGCGACGAAACTGCCGTAGCGGACGCCGAGCGCTTCGGTGGCGAGGAGGGGCGCACTCATCGGGCGACTTCCGGTGCGTGGGCGACGGGGGGGGGCGTTACGACCGGCCGGGCCGGGTCGTCGGGCGGGGGCGCCTGCGTCACCAGGGCGATGGCGCGCTCGATCAGGCCCCAGAGGCCGCGCTGGAGGAACAGCGTGATGACGATGAGCAGGAGGCCGAGGGCAAGGAGCCACCGCGGCCAGATCTCCGAGAGGGCGTCGGCGGCCAGCAGATAGGCCCCAGCGCCGAGCAGCGAGGCGAACAGATTCGCGCTGCCGCCAATGATCGTCATGATCAGCAGGGTCTCGCTGGTGTGGTAGTCGATGTTGGAGAGGGGCGCGACGCCGATCAACATCGCGTGGAGCGCGCCGGCAAACGCGGTGACCGCGCCTGAGATCGCGAAAGCCGCGACCTTGAAGGCCCGCACCGGGTAGCCGATGGCGCCTGCCCGGGCCTCGTTGTCGCGAATGGCGAGCAGGGTTCGGCCGAAGGTCGACAACGCCACCCGCTGGAGTGCTGCGAAGAGGACGAGAAAGAGCACCGCGACGTAGGCGTAGTAGGTCCACGGATCGGTCAGGCGCGTGCCGACCAGGGTCGGGCGCGGAATGTCGAGGAAGCCGTTGTCGCCCCCCGTGATGCCGCTGAACGTGTAGGCCAGGAAGTAGAACATCTGCGAGAAGGCCAACGTCAGCATCACGAAGTAGACGCCCTGGCGGCGGATCGAGATCCAGCCCACCACCGCCGCCACGAGAGCGCCTACGCTCAACGAAACCGCAAGCATCACGGGGGCCGGCAGCCCGGCCCGGACAAGGCCGAGGCCGGCCACGTAGCTGCCGATCCCGAAGAAGATGCCCTGGCCGAAGGAGAGGAGGCCGGTATAGCCGAGCAGCAAGTTGCAGGCAGCGACCGCCAGCCCAAAGATCAGGATCTCGCTGGCGAGGGTGCCTGAGCGCATAACGAGCGGCAGGATCAGCACGGCGGCAGTTGCAAGGCCAAATTGGACAAGGGGCCGGTCGAGGACGGGGATCATAACAGATTTCTCCTCAGGCCCGGCCGAGCAGGCCGCGCGGCATCGCCATGATGATGCCGGCCATGCCAAGATAGATCACGAGGCGCGCGCCCTCGGGCCAAAGCGTCGCCATCAAGCTCTGAGCGACGCCCACTAGGATGCCGGCGGCGAGCGCCCCTGCGTAGCTGCCCATCCCGCCGATCACCACCACCACGAAGGCGATCCCGAGCGCCTCGACGCCCATGAAGGGCTCGACGCCCCGGATCGGAGCCGCGAGCGCACCGGCGAGCCCGGCGAGCCCCGCACCGAGGGCGAAGACGGCCGTGTTGATGCTCAACGTATCGTAGCCGAGCAGCGCCATGTTCTGCGGCGATTCTGATCCGGCCCGCACGATGGCTCCGAGGCGCGTCCGATCCAGGAGCCACCACAGGGCGGCGGCGAGAATCACCGTGAAGCCGATCACGAAGAGTCGGTACTCGGGATAGATGAAGTCGCCGAGGATCATGACGCCGCTCAGTTCGTCGGGCGCCGCTACGTTACCGCCGAGCGGCCCCCAGACGATGATGACGAGTTCCTGCACCACGAGCGCGAGCCCGACGGTGACGAGGATGTGGAAGGTGTGAGGCAGCTTGTAGACCCGGCGTAGGAGCAGCCGTTCCGTCATTCCGGCAAGCGCCGCGACGATCACGGCCGCCATAGGCATCGCCACCCAGAAACTCAGACCCCGCTCGACCCCTTCGTAGGCCAAATAAGCGCCGAGCAGGTAGAATGCCCCGTGAGCGAAGTTCACGAATTGCAGCAGCCCGAAGATGATGCTCAATCCTACTGCTAGCAGGAAATAAAGCAACCCAAGTCCGACGCCGTTCAGGATCTGAAAGAGATAGGTCACGCAAGGTCCTAATGTTGGACTTCAACACTCACCCTTGCTGCATCTTGCAGCCGGCAGCTTCGGGAGAAAGGAACGACTTGCCGGCATTTACGACGTTGGCAAAGTCGTCCTTATCCTTCATTGCGGACTTCGCCTTGCCCTTCAGCAGGTAGTAGTCCTTGATGACCTGGTGATCGGCGGCACGAATCTCCTCATGCCCCGTCAGTCCAGAATAGCCGAGGCCCTCCAGAGCTTTGATGACAGCAGGACCTTCCGCAGAGCCGGCCTTCGCGACTGCGTCGAGGAGCAGCTTGGTGATCTGGTAGGAGCCGGCGAAGGAGTAGTTCGGCGTCATCTTCGCGCTTTCACGGAGCTTTGACACCAACTCCTTGTTGAGGGGCGAATCGATGCCGTGCCAGTACTGCGCTCCGAAGTATACGCCCTCGCACAGGTCTGCTCCCAGAGCCTCGAATTGCTCCAGGCCTGAAGCCCAGGCCAGCACAATGGTCATGCGCTTCTTGAGGCCGAAGCTGACGGCCTGACGGAGCGCATCCGAAGATTGCGAACCAAAATTGAGGAGCAACAGCACGTCGGGCTTGGCTGCGATGGCATTGGTCAGGTAGCCGCTGAATTCCTTCTCGGCCAGCGAATGGTAGCTGTTGCCGACATGTTCGATGCCCTTCTCCTGGAACACCACCTTGGCGGCGCTCAGCAGGCCCTCGCCGAACACGTATTGCGGTGTGATGGTGTACCAGCGCTTGGCCTGCGGCATCTGCTCGATCAGCGGCCGCACGGTCTGCGCGATAGCCCCGAAGGTCGGCACGCTCCAGCGGAAGGTGCCGCGGTTGCAGTCCGAACCGGTGATCTCGTCCGCCCCCGCCGTGGTGATGAAGACGCCCTCAGACTTCGTCGCTTCCTTGCCCATCACCAGGGCTTCCGATGATAGAATGCCGCCGGCGAACAGACGCGTTCCCTGCGCCATGGCCTCCTGCAGCTTGCGAGCTGCCGGTGCCGGCTTGCCCTCGGTGTCGATGTCCGTGACCACGATCTTGCGCCCGAGCGCCGCGGCAGCCTTCCGGGCGGCAAACGCAGCGCCAAGGGATGCGAATTTGCCGTTGGCGGCGAAAGCTCCGGAGATGGGCAGCGGTGCCCCGATGACGAGAGGCCCATCGGCCGCGCGGGCACTTCGCAGCAAACCAGGAAGCGCGACGCCGGAAACGGCGCCGGCACCGACAACCAAGGAACCCTTTAAAAATGCGCGACGATCTTGCATCCCACCTCCCTCGAACTCTGAATTTTATGAAATGATTCGAACTATACGCATAGAATGATGTTTGCTCCGCTCCGTCAAGCGGGGAGGCTATGTATGGCACCCCAGTAGTATGAAATTTGAGCGATTGCTCTGATTTCAGGCACGGTCGCCCTTGCAGGCGGCAAATCCGAAAAAATCGGCGTCAAAACAAATATAGCATCCGCTTTTATCAATACGGCACGGGCGTTCCGATTGGCGCCCGAGCCGAACTGCCGGGCTACGGTCGTGGCGGCCGAAGGTGGCATTCCTTCATTGCCTCACCCACTCCGGGATCAAAGGTGCCGAAAAGTTCAAAGTGGTTCGTATTGATTCAGAGTGCCTCATAAAACTCCCGATCATCGCCGCTTGCCCTGAACACGACAGCGCAACAGGAGTTTTGTGAGAAACAATCAGAACGTTGGCGGCGTGCAAGCACTGACCACCTCGCAGGCGACCGGACCGATGCAGCGGAAGCGATGAGGACGGCGGCTCTCGAAGAAGTAGGCGTCGCCGGGACCGAGAATCCGGCGCTCGTCGTCCACGAACACTTCGAGCCGGCCCGATAGGATGATGCCGCCCTCCTCGCCGTCATGGACGAGGGGCACCCGGCCCGTATCGGCGCCGGGTTCGTAACGTTCCCTGAGGATCTGCAGCGATCGGCCGAACAACGTATCTCCGACCTGACGGTAGGAGATCGGTCCCTTGCCGATCTCGGTGAGTTCGTCGGCCCGGTAGAAGGCCTTGCGCGGGCTCTCCGGCTCGACCGCGAAAAACTCGGACAATCCGATGGGGATGCCGTCGAGGATGCGCTTCAGGGCGCCGACGGAAGGGTTCACCCCGTTCGACTCGATGAGGGAGATCGTCGAGTTCGGCACACCCGTGCGCTTGGCGAGGGCGCGTTGCGAGAGGCCGTGAAGGCCGCGAACGTAACGAAGCCGTGCACCGAGATCGATGCTCATTGAAACCTCGCTGAGCCGCAGCCGTGTTAGGGATGTTCAGGATTTGCAAACATCTGTCATGGCGGCCCAAGCTTTTCAAGCACATGGCGCGGCAGAGAAAAGGACTTGTTCGCGATGCACGATCGGTGCTTTTTCCCAGCCCATCGACGTCAACCCGAAGGATTGCCATGGACCCGCACACCGCTACGAATTCACCGGGCCTTGACGCCTACTGGATGCCGTTCACAGCCAACCGCCAGTTCAAGGCGGCACCCCGGATGCTCGCATCCGCCAAGGACATGCACTACACGGCTACAGACGGGCGCAGCGTTCTCGACGGAACCGCCGGCCTCTGGTGCGTCAATGCCGGGCACGGACGCCAGGACATCGCCTCGGCGGTGGAGCGCCAACTCACCACCCTTGATTTCGCGCCCTCGTTCCAGATGGGGCACCCCGCCGCCTTTGACTTCGCCGAGCGACTGGCCGCCATCGCGCCGGGCGGCCCCGAAGCGAAGCTCGACCGGGTATTCTTTACCGGTTCGGGGTCAGAATCCGTTGATACCGCCCTCAAGATCGCGCTCGCCTACCAGCGCGCCATCGGCCAGGGCACGCGCACCAAACTGATCGGGCGCGAGCGCGGCTATCACGGGGTCGGCTTCGGCGGCATCTCGGTGGGGGGCCTCGTCAACAACCGTCGCGTCTTTCCGCTTCTGCCGGGCGTCGATCACCTGCGCCACACCCACGACCTGGAGCGCAATGCCTTCACCCATGGCCTGCCGGAGCATGGGGCGGACCTCGCAGACGACCTCGAGCGCCTCGTCGCCCTTCACGGGGCCGAGACCATCGCAGCCTGCATCGTCGAGCCCGTCGCCGGCTCCACGGGCGTGCTTCTGCCGCCCAAGGGCTATCTCGAGCGTCTGCGGGCGATCTGCGACCGGCATGGAATCCTGCTGATCTTCGACGAGGTCATCACCGGGTTCGGCCGCCTCGGCACGCCCTTCGCCACGGATTACTTCGGCGTCGTTCCCGACCTCGTCACCACCGCCAAGGGCCTCACGAACGGCGCCCTGCCGATGGGCGCCGTGTTCTGCGCGCGGGCGGTGCACGATGCGATGATGCACGGCCCCGAGGCGGTGATCGAGCTGTTCCATGGCTATACTTATTCGGGGCACCCGGTGGCCTGCGCCGCCGGCCTCGCCACCCTCGACATCTACGAGCGGGAAGGCCTGCTGACGCGCGGTGCCGAGCTTGCGGACGCGTGGGCCGGCACGATGCATGGCCTGCGCGCCGCCGGCCACGTCATCGACATCCGCACCATCGGCCTCGTCGCCGGAATCGAACTGGCGCCCCGGCCCGGTGCGCCGGGCGCACGGGCCTACGACGTCTTCGTCGATTGCTTCGAACGCGGCCTGCTCATCCGCGTTACGGGCGACATCATCGCCTTGTCGCCGCCGTTGATCGTGGACCCCGAGCAAATCGACACGATGGCGTCGATGCTGGGCGATGCCATCGCCCGCGCCGCCTGATCTTTCGTCAGTTTCTGCCCTTCAAGGATTCTTCAATGACCACTGTGATCAACCACTACATCGGCGGGAGAACCGTCGCCGGCACCAGCGGGCGCAGCGCTCCCGTTTTCAACCCCGCTACGGGCGAGGAGACCGGCCGCGTCGCCCTCGCCGACACGGCGGACGTGAACGCCGCGGTCGCGGCCGCCAAGGCCGCCGCCCCCGGCTGGGCGAAGACCACACCCCTGCGCCGCGCCCGCATCCTCAACGCCTTCCTGCGCATCGCCGAGGACCGCACCGACGAGCTCGCCGCCCTCATCACCGCCGAGCACGGCAAGGTGCTCTCCGACGCGCGCGGCGAGATCCAGCGCGGGCTCGAGGTGGTGGAGTTCGCGACCTCCGCGCCGCAACTCCTCAAGGGCGAGGTGACGGAGAACGTCGGCACCCGCGTCGACAGCCACTCCCTGCGCCAGCCGCTCGGCGTGGTGGCCGGCATCACGCCGTTCAACTTCCCCGTCATGGTGCCGATGTGGATGTTCCCTCTGGCGCTCGCCTGCGGCAACTGCTTCGTCTTGAAGCCCTCCGAGCGCGACCCGTCCCCCGCCCTGCTGGTGGCCGCCTGGCTCAAGGAGGCGGGCCTGCCCGACGGCGTGTTCAACGTGGTCCACGGCGACAAGGCGGCAGTGGACTCCCTCCTCCGCCATCCCGACATCGCCGCCGTCAGCTTCGTCGGCTCGACCCCGATCGCCCGATACATCTACGCCACGGCTACCGCCCAGGGTAAGCGCGCCCAGTGCCTCGGCGGCGCCAAGAACCACATGATCGTGATGCCCGATGCCGACCTCGACCAGGCGGTGGACGCCCTGATGGGCGCGGCCTACGGCTCGGCCGGCGAACGCTGCATGGCGATCTCGGTGGCGGTGCCGGTGGGTGAGAAGACCGCCGACGCACTGATCGAGCGGCTGATCCCGAAGGTGCGTGCGCTGAAGGTCGGCCCCGGCACCGACCCGGACTCCGAGATGGGTCCGCTGGTGACGCGCCAGCACTACGACAAGGTGCGCGGCTACATCGACCAGGGGGTGGCCGAAGGCGCCGAACTCCTCGTCGACGGGCGCGACCTCAAGCTCCAGGGCTATGACGACGGTTTCTTCCTCGGCGGCACGCTGTTCGACCGCGTGACGCCCGACATGACGATCTACAGGGAGGAGATCTTCGGCCCCGTCCTCGCCGTGACCCGGGCGCCCGACTACGCCACCGCCGCGCGCCTCATCAACGAACACGAGTTCGGCAACGGCACGGCAATCTTCACCCGCGACGGCGACGCCGCGCGCGAGTTCGCCCACGCGATCGAGGTCGGAATGGTGGGCATCAACGTGCCGATCCCGGTGCCGATGGCGTTCCACTCCTTCGGCGGCTGGAAGGCCTCGCTGTTCGGCGACCACCACATGCATGGCCCCGAGGGCGTCCGGTTCTACACCCGGCTCAAGACCATCACCACCCGCTGGCCGACCGGCATCCGGGCCGGCGCCGACTTCGTCATGCCGACGATGAGCTGAAGGCGGGGCTAGCATCAAGTACAGGGCGGGCTACGGAGGATCGGAGCCCGCGAACGTGATCGGCCGGCTGTTGCGACATCGTCAGCCGGTCGATCGAAGCAAAATCATGCGTTCGGTGCGCCCCGCACCTAAGATCATCGGGGCTGATGGTCTCATCAAGCTCGTTCAATGGCATGTCTGAGGCGATAGAGCATCGTCCCGAAAGGTGGTTGCCGGCTTCCGGAACAGATGATGCGAAAACAAGAGCCTAAAGCGTCGTCCTAAATCAGGTATCCAGGACGATGCTTTAGACATGACGACTATGCCGCGAGAACGCCCCATGGCACGCATCCCCCGGGCAGCCCTCGCAACGCTGCGGACATCGCGTGCTCGGCCATCGCGCCAAAGACCCGTGCTCGCTCGACCCGAGCGCCGTCCGTGCGCCGAAGGGTCTGTCGTAGGGGACACCACGGCCGAACGTTGCCGCGGCCTGCCCCGCCCGCAATGGCTCGCGGAGTTCCGCCACGTTCTCCCGTCTGCTCGAAACCCGGCTTGGGCTCGCATCCGACGGAGCGTGCCTTCGAGCATCATCCCGAAAGGTGGCTGCCGACTTTCGGAAAAGGATGATGCAAAAACAACAGGATAGAGCATCGTCTTGGATCCTATATCCAGGACGATGCTCTATCGCTCAGGCGAGAGAGCCCGAACTCCTCGGGCTCGACGAAATGACGTCCGTGGGCCGTCACACGCCCCTGGCGTAGCGGGCCAGGGCGAAATCTGCGGCCGGGATCGGCGGGGCGCTGCCCGAGACCACGTCGGCGAGCACGCGGCCGGAGCCGCAGGCCATGGTCCAGCCCAAGGTACCGTGACCGGTATTGGTGAAGAGGTTGGCGAACCGTGTCGGACCAACGATCGGCGTGCCGTCCGGTGTCATCGGTCGCAGGCCCGTCCAGAACGTGCCCGCCGTCGGATCGCCACCCCCCGGGAACAGATCGCGGACCGAGCGCTCGAGGGTCGCCCGGCGAGGTCCCCGCAGGGTGTGGCTGAAGCCCGCGAGTTCGGCTGTGCCGCCAACCCGGATGCGGTCGCCTAGGCGCGTGATCCCGACCTTGAAGGTCTCATCCATTACCGTCGAGACGGGAGCCCCCTCGGGGTCCATGACGGGCAGCGTCAGGGAGTAGCCCTTCACCGGATAGACCGGGAGGTCGATCCCGAGGGGCCGCAGCAGTATCGGCGTGTAGCTGCCCATGGCGGCGACGTAGGCGTCGGCGGTGAGCACGTCGCCCGTAGCGGTGACGATCCCCGTGACGGCCTCGTCGGCGTCGCGCAGGCCGGCGATGGCCGTGCCGTAGCGGAAGGTGACGCCGAGCTTCTCGCAGAGTGCGGCGAGGGAGGTCGTGAAGAGGTAGGCGTCCCCGGTCTCGTCGGCGGGCAGCCGCAGGCCTCCGACGATGGTTGCGCCAACCCTCGCCAGAGCCGGTTCGGCCTGGATGCAGCCGGCGACATCGAGAACCTCGTAGGGGACCCCGTAGGCGTCGAGCACCGCCGTGTCATTGCCGACCTGATCGAGCTGCTTGGCCGTACGGAAAATCTGGAGCGTGCCCTTCTCGCGGTGGTCGTAGGCGATGCCGGTCTCGGCCCTGAGTTCGCGCAAGGCATCGCGGCTGAACTCGGCGAGGCGGACCATCCGGCCCTTGTTGCGGGCGTAGGCCTCCTCCGTGCAGTTCGCCAGCATCCGCGCGAGCCAGCCGTAGAGCCGCGGCTCCACCCGGGGCCACATCACCAGGGGGCGATGCCGCATCATCAGCCATTTCAGCGCCTTCACCGGGATGCCGGGCGCGGCCCAGGGCGCCGAGTAGCCCGGGGAGACTTGGCCCGCATTGGCGAAGCTGGTCTCCAGGCCGGCACCGGGCTGGCGATCCAGAACCGTCACCTGATGGCCGGCGCGGGCGAGGTAATAGGCCGAGGTGACGCCGACGACGCCGCCTCCGAGGATCATGACGTGCATGGATGATGCCCTCAGGCGTCGAGATAGTGACGGTGGAAGCGATGGCCGAGGCTCGTGAGAACCTCGTACCCGATCGTACCAGCGGCGTCGGCCACGGCATCGAGGCTGCGCGCCGGGCCGACGACCTCGATCCAGCTTCCCGGGGCGACGGCGCCGGGGGGGGCATCCGTCGCGTCGATCACGATGCTGTCCATCGAGACGCGGCCCAGAATGGGCAGGCGGTGGCCGTCCTGCCAGACCTCGCCGCGGCCCGATGCGCTGCGCAGGAAACCGTCCGCATAGCCGATGGCCACCGTAGCCAAGCGGCTGTCGCGCGCGACGCGCGCCGTGTGGCCGTAGCCCACCGCGGTCCCGGCCGGCACCTGCCGGACCTGCATCACGCGAGCCGCGAGACCGACAACGGGCCGCATGGGGTTGGGGCGTCCGGGCTGGGGGGCGATCCCGTAGAGTGCGGCTCCCGGCCGGATGAGGTCGTAATGGAAGTCCGCGCTCAGAAATGTGCCGGAGGAAGCCGCTAGGCTCGCAGGAACCCCGGACAGGCGGGCTTGGAAGGCGTCGAACACCATCCGTTGCGCGGCATTCGCCGGATCGTCCGGTTGGTCGGCGCAGGCGAGATGGCTCATCACGAGGCGCAGGTCGAGGCCGTCGAACCCGCCCGTGTCGAGGCAGGCGGCGGCCTCGTCCGGGGAGAAGCCGAACCGGGCCATGCCGCTGTCGATCTGCAGGATCGCCGGCAGGCGTCGTCCGAGCCGGGACGCGAGGGCACACCAGGCGGCTCGCTGCCCGTCGTCGTTCAGGACCGGCGTGAGATCGTGCGCATGGCACTCCGCCTCGGTGCCGGACGGAAGGCCGTGCAGAACCGAGATCCCGGCGGCCGGTCCGAGTATCTTGCGCAACGAGAGGCCCTCCTCGGCATGGGCCACGAAGAAGGAGCGGCAGCCCGCCCGCGCCAGGGCGGGGGCGACGCGTTCGATCCCCAGACCGTAGGCATCCGCCTTGACGACGGCGGCGCACGCCGCCCGCGCAGCCATGGCCTGCAGGGCGCGGTAGTTGGCGGCGAGCGCCGCGAGGTCGACCGTCAGGACGGCGCTGGTCGTCGCCGGTACGGGAGGTCCAGCGGATGCGATGGGAGCGGTGCGGGCAAGGGCAGGCAAGGCGTCCGTCCGGAACGGGTTATCGGTACGGCTACGCTACTGCATGATTCATCGAATTTCTCATCAATCCGTCGAATAAGATATACGATTTGACGGAAAAAGGGTATATGCTTCGACGATATCGGACATTCTGTGATAAGGTCATGGACGACATCGATCGGCGGATCATCCGCATGCTCAGGGCGAACGGCCGCATCAGCAACGCGGACCTCGCAGATGCCGTGGGTCTATCGGCATCCGCTTGCCATCGACGGATGGGCTTGCTGGAAAGTTCGGGGGTCATCCGCGGATACACGGCGCTGATCGAGGCTCCGTCCGAGGAGGGCGGACTGGTCGTGCTCACGCAGTTCACCCTCGACCGGCAAACCGAGGAGTTTCTCAACCAATTTGAGGCCGCGGTGCGCCGCTGCCCGGAGGTTCAGGATTGTTATCTGATGACCGGAATCGCCGATTATCTGGTCAAGCTTAAAGTGAAAGATGCGGCCGATTACGAGCGCTTGCACAAGGAGGTGCTCTCTCGGCTTCCCGGTGTCTCACGGCTGCAATCCAGCTTCGCGATCCGGACGGTTGTGTCGCCAGCGAGTAGCATTTGATCTCGTAGAATTTTCAAATCCTTCAATTGAAGATCAAGCTCTCCCCAATATAAACATTCCAAATGTGAATAAACAGTGTAATGAAATCCAATGACAGCGATTTCAGACTGTGCACGATTGTTGAGGCAGAAATACTGTGCTCTGGTTACGTTTACTGGCCTGTCTCCTGAAATAGTCCTTCCAAAAGTACGGCTTCAAGCCGTGTGGAAGATGTCATCATGGAACGGAAGAAGCATAAAACTAAAGAGATTGTTGCGAAGCTGTGCTAAAACGGAGGTGCATCACGCTTAGTATCTGGGACCAATAGGTTCGCACCCTGGCCGATGTTGTGATGAAGCGGTGTGGGGCTCCCACTTTTATCTTATCCGCGAGCGAACGTTCCGCACCCGACTCTACGAATTCATTCGCGCTCGCTACGAAGCCGACCATTGGCGAGAGGCTGGCCCGCCTACCGGTCCGGAATGTCAGGCGCCCGTGCCGCCACCATTCGATTACGCCAAGCCCTTCGTCATCGGCACGTTGAAGATCTGCCAAGGCTTCGGATATGCTGATCCCCTTAACGAGCCTGCCGCGATCACCCGTTGATACCAAGACAACCACGACGCACCGTTCCGCGCAGCATCCCCGGTTGCACACCTCTTATGTCGGCAGGGAAGGCAGACTCGCACGGTACCAGCCAGGAGGTCGCGCGGAACAAACCACATGCCACGGTCAGCCGGGTCCGGACTCGGCGGGGGTCGGCTCGGCCCGATTGCGGGCGGTCCGGGGCCGGCCGCTCGGCTTGGCCGGCTCCGGTGCCTCGAACAGGTCCAGCGTGGCGCATGCGGCCAGCGCCTGCGTCATCTCGGCCTCCATGAAGGCGATGAACGCGCGCACCCGCCGGGCCTGATGCAGGCGGGCCGGATAGACGAGGCGGACCCACCGGTCGCGCCCGCCCCACCAATCCGGCAGGATGCGGACGAGGCGCCCGGCGCGCACGTCCTCGACCACGTCCCAGGCGGCCTTCATGGCGATGCCGCCGTCCGCCAGCGCGGCGGCGTGGCAGATCTCGCCGTCGATGCCGCCGACCGCCGAGCGGATCGACACGTCCACCGACTCCCCGCCGCGGCACAGGCGCCAGTGCGTCGGCCGGGGATCGCCCACCGTCAGGCAGGCATGGTCGGCGAGGTCGAGTGGGTCGCGGGGCGTTCCGACGCGGGCCAGATAGGCCGGGGAGGCGCAAAGGATGCGCGCGTCCGGCACCAGGGGCCGGGCGATCAGGCGGCTGTCGACGAGGGGGGCCTGCCGCATCGCCACGTCGATGCGGCGCTCGACCAGGTCGAGGACGTCGTCGCTGGTCAGGACCTGGACCGAGATGCCGGGATGGCGGGCGAGGAAGCGCGGCAGGCGCGGCGCGATCTGGCGCTGCGCGAAGGCCGCGGTCGCGGTCACGCGCACGACGCCGCTGGCCCCGTCGCCGGCGACGTCCTCCGCCGCCCGAATGGCCTCCAGGGCGGTCCGGCACCGCACGAGGAATTCTCCGCCCTCCTCGGTCAGGCCGAGCTGGCGCGTAGTCCGCTGGAGCAGACGGACACCGAACCGCCCCTCGAGGCGCTTGAGGCGCTTGGAGACGAGGGTGAGGGAGACGTCGAGGTCAAGCGCGGCCCCGGACAGGCTGCCCGCCCGCACGATGGCGTCGAACACGCGGAGGTCGTCGATGCTGTCCAGCCGGCCCATAGCCGCATTAGAGCGCGGGCGGAACGGACTGCAAGGCGCCGTCCGGGCCAACTCCTTCATTCACATTTGATAAGCGAAGAGATCGCGTGCGCATAGAAACTGCCGACGCAGCGGGCGCTTGGCCCGCGGGACTCGACCGACCCGGCGCTCAGAGCGCGGTGATCAGGGCGACCGCGCCGAGCACGACGCCCGGAGCATTGGCGAAGGAGACCGGCCAGTCCCGACGCAGCGCGCCATAGGTCGTCCACAGCCCGCAATTCACCACCGTGGCGAGCGGCTGGAGCACCGAGCCCTTCTGACCGGCGAGGTTGAGCTGGATCTGGTCGAGATAGGAAACGAACATCAGCACGCCGGTGACGGTCGCGATCCAGCCGAGCCAGCGCACGAAGCGCTCGGTGCCGCCGTCGCGGCGGTCCGGCGTGCCGGCAGCGGGGGCCTGACAGGTCGGCTGGGTATGGGCGAGGGTCATCGCGAACGGGGTCCCGTTGTGTCTGTCGAAGAATCGAGGGGGCCGGCCGCTTCCGCACGGTACGGTCCGAGAACCGTTCGCCGTCGTCGTGCCCGCGCTTCGAGCTTCAACGCCCTCAACGCGCGTCGAGGGCCTGGCGAACTGGCCGGAACGGAAAGACACCCTCCGCGATCCGGCGACGATGATCGTTGGGCCGACGCCCTATGTCGGGTACGGCAGCGGTTCGGAACGGGGCATGTCGAGGCGATGGACATCAGTCGGCGCGACCTGGGGAAAGCTCTCGGCGGCGTCGTGCTCGTGGGCGCGGCGAGCGATGCGCGGGCGGCCGACGGTCTGCCGGGCGGCGTCACACTGATCCGGGGCGGCTACGTCATGACCATGGATGCCGGGCTGGGTGATCTGCCCGGCGCCGACATCCTGGTGCGCGACGGACGGATCGCCGGGATCGGGCGGGGCTTGGCGGTGCCGGAAGGCGCCGTGGTGGTCGAGGCCGGCGGCATGGTCGTGCTTCCGGGCTTCGTTGATGCCCATACCCACGGCGCGATCAGCCAGATGCGGGGCCTGTACGGCAACACGCGCGAGACCGCCTTCTTCACCGTCACCAACCGCCTCCTGGCTCACTATACGCCGGAGGACACCTATATCGGCATGCTGCTGAGCGCGGTGGAGAGCGCCGCCTCCGGCATCACCACCACGGCGGACTTCTTCGACAACGTGCGCGACCGCGCCCATGCCGAGGCCGGCCTTCGGGCGCTGCAGGATGCGCCCGTCCGGGCCAGGCTGCTCTACGGCATGAAGAGCAAGACCGACGCGGACCCCATCGATCTCGCCCATGTCGCGGAGTGGCAGCAGGGATGGGCCGAGCGCTCCGTCGGCGGCCGCCTGTCGCTGGGCCTGGCGTGGCGCCTGCCGCAGGACCTCGACGATGCGGCGGCCTGGGCGATCAAGGCCAGGGAATGGGAGACGGCCCGCCGCCTCGACCTGCCGATGCAGGTCCATGTCAGCGGCACCGTCCCGGGCCGGGCGACGGCGATGTTCGATGCCCTGATCGCCCGACGGATGCTGCATGCCGGGCTGCAGGTCGTCCACGGAACCGATGCGCGCGACGACCAGCTCGCCGCGTTGGAGGAGGCCGGCGCCGGCCTGGTGGTGACGCCGCTGACCGAGCACCGGGTCGGTTACGGCCCGACCCGGATCGACCGCTTCGATGGCATCCGGCGTCGCGGCTTCGGCATCGACGGCAGCGCCCTCGCCGGCGCCACGGACATGTTCGCCCTCATGCGCCTCGCAGCGCTCACGCAGGCCGGCGCGGCGCGCGACGAGACCGCCGTCCGGCCCCGCCACCTCCTCGAATGGGCGACGGCCGGCGGTGCTCGGGCCCTCGGGCTCGACGCACAGACCGGTTCGCTCGTGCCGGGCCGCGCCGCCGACCTGCAACTCGTCCGGCTCGACTCCCTGAACCTCGCGGGCTTCGACGGGGGCGACCCGTCGGCCCTGCTGGTCTATTCGGCCCGCCCCGAGGACGTCGCCGCCGTCATGGTCGAGGGCCGCTTCGTGAAGCGCGACGGCCGGCTCGCCGGCTTCGATGCCGCGACGCTCCTCGACCGGGCGCGCCAGTCCCTTCGAGGCGTCCGCGCACGGGCAGGCTGACTACCCCCCGCGCTCGGCTAGAATATTACCAGCGGCGCCGCACTCTCCAGAGGCGTCGCGCCCTGGATCGCGCGATGGGGCACCCGGTCTGAGGGCCGGGAAGCCTCGCCACGGGCGCGCTTCACGGCCTCGTCCAGCGCCTGCGAGGCCCATCTGCGCGCCCCGGACGGGCGCCGGTCCGCAATTCGCCGGCCCCGTGATCCCATCGGCCGCTCAACGGCGGCGCCGACGAAGACTTCGCCCAACGGACCGAGGGCTCTTGCCCGGCGGCCCCGGTCCGGGCTCTCGCCGAACGTGCAAGAATCCCTTGCCGCAGTCGCGAGCAACGCGCGATGGCAGCCCCGGTTTCCGGACGTTCCCATCAACAATCAGATTGAGCAACACCACGGCCAAAGCTGCACCGAGATTTGCCAGGATGTGAAGGCCATCGCGTTTCCAGCGATCCGAACCGCGGCCTGGAAGGCCGAGGCCGGCACGCCTGTCTTAGAAATCGTACGGCACTCTTTCGGCTTGCGACCCATCCAGCCATGAAGACCGCCGTTGGCGCATCCCGAGAGCGGTCAGTCGTCAGTCGTCCAGCAACTCAGGCTGGCGGCAGTGAGCGGACCCCGACCATTTGACCAGAAGCGGGCATTCAATATGCGACCCAGGTGTGTTGTATAGGGTACAAACTGGCGCAAATTCATCTGTGTCTATATCGTTCCGGTAACATGCTCTACTGACGATTCATCGTGTGACGACGGCATTCGGTCAAATGAATGCCGTCATCCGCTTTGGCGTGATCAGTTCGTGCGTTCGAGATAGCCCGCAGGAAGTTGGCCGGGGGCCGCGTTGATGACCTCGTCGTTGTCGCGGCCACGCCGCTCCATAAATGTGATCTTGGCGAACTCGCCGATGACCACGTATGGGTATGCCGGGCCTTCGTCTCGGAAGCGGTGCATATCTTCCATAAAGTCATTCTGGTAGCAGATCGTCTTCTCGGGATGTGCTCCTTCACCCGCGATCCACTGCGGGAAGAAGATGGTGCCGTGCACCAGCCGGCGCTTCGTATCAAAATACAGGCTGACGCAGGTGCCGGTGGGCTCGTGCCAATCGATTTTATACATGTCCGGCGCGAGTTGGACGAGATCGATCGCTTGGTTGGTCACCCAGCGGCCACCGACCAAGCCTTGGTGTATTCGGTAATCGCAGGTCTTCTCGTTGCGAGCATACCATTCATATTTCCAGCCATTGGCATATGTATAGATAAAATGAGTTCCAACGAAATCAGACAAGTCGCTTGATAAGTCAAGGCCAAGATCGTTTGACATCAGTATTTTCCCAGATTATCACAGATAAATTGAGTGCTGTAGTGTGTAATTTGTAGAAGTTGTTCGCTCTATTGAACGAACGCTATGCCCATAAAGCAATATCTCTTCAAATGCAAATATCGATCTGCCTGATCACCAATTTAGCTAGAGGCTGGTGTGAACCTGAGAGTGTAGGCCTCAAAATTAGGAGGCATGACCTTCTCGCTCGCTGCCTACCCGTCCGACGTTTCCAATAACGAATGGGCGCGGGTCGCCCCTTACCTGACGCTGCTCCGCGAGGATGCGGGGCAGCGTGAGTACAGCTTGCGCGAGGTGTCCAACGGACTGCGCTACGCACGTCTTTCCGCCTGACACGTCCGAGGGCGCCAAGCTCCCGATCTTACATGACTGTTCCCGAAAGCCGCGATCCGCCTTTCGGAATGTTGCGCTATGCGGCGCGCAGGCTCTCCAAGAACCTCGTAACCTGATCGGAGAGCTGCTTTGACTGGCGCGTGAGGTCAGAGGCCGCACCGAGCACTTGGTCGGCTGCCGTACCGGTCGCCTCGGCAGCCTGGGCCACGCCGGTGATGTGGCCCGTCACCTCCTGCGTGCCGACGGCCGCCTGGGCGACGTTGCGCACGATCTCCTGCGTGGCTGCGCCCTGCTCCTCCACCGCGGCGGAGATCGATGTCGCAACGCCGCTGATCTCCCGGATGCGCATCGCGATCCCGCTGATCGCGCCCACGGCCCCATCCGTCGAGCCCCGGATCTGCGTTATCTGAGCCGAGATCTCATCAGTCGCCCGTGCGGTCTGGTTCGCCAGTTCCTTCACCTCGGCGGCCACCACGGCGAAGCCCCTTCCCACCTCGCCGGCCCGCGCGGCTTCGATCGTGGCGTTGAGCGCGAGCAGATTGGTCTGCGCTGCGATGGCGGAGATCGTGGCGATTACGTCTCCGATCCGCGCCGCCGTCGTGCTCAGATCCTGCACCAGCGCGCCGGTCTGCGCGGCTTCGCCGACCGCCGTCTGCGCCAGTTGCATCGATCCGTCGGCCTGCCGCCCGATCTCCAGTACCGACGATCCGAGTTCCTCGGCCGCCGCCGCGACGGTGTTAACGTTCATCGAGGCCTGCTCGGCGGCCGTGGCGACGTCGATGGACCGGCTGGCCGTCTGCGTCGCGGTTCCGGCCATAGTCTGCGCCGTCTCCTGGAGCTGCGCCGCAGCGGCCGCGACCATGCCGATGATCCCGCTCACATCCTGCTCGAAGGAATCGGCCATCTGCCGCATGGCGTGCTTGCGCTGCGCCTCGGCACCGGCCCTGGCCAGGGCTGCCTCTTCCTCAAGGCTGCGGTTCTGGACTAGGTTCTTTTTAAAGACCGCCACGGCCTCGGCCATCGCGCCGATCTCGTCGCGTCGCTGCAGGAACGGAACGCTCACGTCGAGCTGATTGTGGCTGAGCCTTTCCATCGTATCCTGCATCGCCAGCAGGGGCTTGACCACGCGGAACTGCGTGATGGCCAGGCCGCCGAGCGCGACGATCAGCACCGCCACGATGCTGGCGACGGCGAACAGCACCGCGCGCTCGGCACTCGCCGCCGCCCCCTCGGTCACGGCGATCACCGCGTCCATGGCAGTCGTTGCGACCGCGAGCACGGTGAGATGACGCGCATCGGTGTCGCGCTGGAAGTCTTTAAGCGGCATTGGGAACGTGCCGGTAACGAGGCCGTCGCCCATGGCTTGGCGCAACGCGGCGCTCTCCGGCGAGAACATGCTCGTCTGCGCCGTTGTGTAGACTTGCCGGAGTTCGTCCGGAACGCCCGGACGGCTCATCAGAGCCCTGACATATCCCCAATGCGCCTCGGTCCTGCCGAGTTCGGTGGCGACGAACGCCGCTTCGGCCGGTGCCAGCGGCTTGCCCCCTGCGATGACCCGGATGATGGTCGCGTAGACGCCTCCGACGGCGGAACGGGTGTGCCAAGCCGCCGCCTTGATGTTCACAAGGTAGGCGGCGGCTGGCGTCATCCGCTTGATGTTCTCGCCCACGTGCCCGGAGAGCTGCCCGAAGCTCCCGAGGGTCTTGTCCGCCTGCGCCGTCAGGGTTCCGGCGAGGAGGGCATCCCGCGCGCCAACCTCCTTTGTTAGCGCTTCATCGACCGGCGACCTAAGCAGGGTCAGCCGATGATACTCGGCGCGCGCTTCGATCAGGAGCGCATCGAAGGCGCCATCGTCCAGGTAGCGCGCCTGCGCCGCGATCGATTTTAGATGCTTCTCGATATCGGACCGCGCCTTGCCGATTCTCTCGCGAAGCGCTCCCGCTTGATCCGGCCCGACCTGAAGCGCTTGAGCACCGATCCCCCGCTCCAATCTCAGCGCCTGCATCGTCTGGAGGATGGCCTTGTCTGCCACCGCGCTATGCCTGGACGCCTCCGATGTCCTGACGACAGCCAAGGCTTCAAGAAGGTGATTGCCGACGCTGCCGATTAGAACAATACTGAGCAAGCCGACAACGGCGAACAGGCACGTTCGAACGGAAATAGATTTATCGTGCATATTGCATAACTCGATGTTGAGATTCATGTTTTGCGGGGTATTGGTTGGGATTGGTTAACATATATTGATATTGCTGGATGGTTTTATTTATAACATCGACAGGGAGTGAGTAAGCTGCTCTCCGTCTAACAGTAGGGTAGCCAGGCGCGTGCCGACGTCGAGGCAGAGTCGACCTCGGCTTCGGAACGGGGTGTTGATTAGGGATGGAGTTCCGCTTGAGCTGCCCACCGTTGCGGCGGGCCGAGGCGCGACGGCTTCAGAACACGGAGAAGCTCAGGCCAGCGAGGAATGAGGTGAATTGCGCCCCGGGAACGACGCGAGAATTGGCGCCGAGCAGATTCTTCTGATGCAGGACGCCGATGAAGGCCTTCATGCGATTGGGCTTTTGGTAGAGGAGTTCGCCGAGGTCGAGGACGAGGTTGCTGCGCATCAGAACCTCGGCCTTCAGCCGTCCGCCCTTCGGGTCGTCGCCGCGGGGCGGGTTGTAGGAGGCGAAGCCCGTCAGCGACAGCGGCAGGCCCGTGAACGTCAGTGGCACCAGATAGGTCGCTTCGACGCGGGGCACGATGTCCGTCCCAGTCTGGCGAAGGGGCGGCAGCAAATCGGCAAAGCGGAACCAATCCTTCTGGGCAAACACCGCGAGGTTGAAGAAGCCGATTGGGACATCGAACGAGAAGCTGAGGCCGCCCATCGCCCGGGTCCGCAGCAGCGACAGCCGCGTGTTATCACTCTGATGATCGACGCCGTAGGCCAGCGACACGTCCTTGATGATGCCGGGCAGGATGAAGAGCGGCGTTCCCGCCATGGTGTTGCCGCTCAAGGTGCCGCGATAGCTCAGGAATAAGGTGGTCTGGCCGTAATCGAAGGTCGTGGCCAGTCCGGGATAGGGCGGTCTGCCGGCCGGGATCTGCGAACCGTAGCGCCGCAGGTCGATGTTGAGGAAATTGGTGCCGTATTCCCAGCCATGGAGATGGGTGAGGCTCAGCATGTTGCCCGGAGCGCTGCGGCCTTCGATGGAGCGTCCGGCTCGGCCACCGGTGACGCCCGGCTGCCGGAGATCGTTCAGGTATGTGTAGGTCACCTGCGTATCGCTGAACCGGAAGAAGGGCGAGGAAGGTTTTGGAGGTTCGGGACCTAGGGGGGCGCCCGACGGGCCCTGGATCAGTTCTTCCGCCTGCACCCAACCCGGCGTAACGCTTGTAAAGAGCAGCAGAGAATTAACTAGAAGCGCCCCGGCTCGCACCAAACTGCCCCATCCGCCTCGCGTGGTTCTCCGGTGAAGCGCCAGCGGACGCTTCAAGGGTAAGCCGACAGTCATTCATCCCTCCTCAAATCATGTCTTCACAACTCCCGCTCTGTTTGAGTATCATATGTTATTTTTAGGTTAATAATCTGATAGGGCGCGTCCGTCTTGCGAGAGAATTTAATTCTATCTATCTGCTGGATTTTATGTAAGCGCGCTCATCTGGATGATCGATACCCCATTCGCCGGAAGAATCCGGGATCCGAGTACTTCCGTCAAAAAGTCCGGCTTCCCGGCCGGTGAGAGAGGTCATGACCTGACCAGTATTTTGGACCGAGCCGAGTGAGCGACTGTCTTGCTGGTCAAGCGGGTTGCCATGGCGTTCCGTCTCTTAGGATGGCGTTGAGGATGGTGATCAGCTTCCGAGCGGTGGCAATCAGGGCGACGAGCTTGGGCTTGCCGGCTGCGATGAGCCGGTCGCGGAAGGTTTTCAGCGCGGCGTTGTGACGGCTGGCCACCAGGGCACCCATGAACAGCGCCGTGCGAACAGGTGCGCGGCCGTCTGCGATGAAGCTCCTCCCTCGCCACCGACCGGATTGCCGCGTCCAAGGGGCCAAGCCGACCAGCGCGGCGACTTGCTTTCCGTTGAGACTTCCAAGCTCGGGCAGCTCCGCGATCAGGGTTCGTGCGATCGTCGGTCCAACACCAGGAACGGAGGTCAGGAGGGTCTCCTTCCTGCGCCATTCAGCGACCGGTCTACCTCTGCATCGATCGAGCGGTCGATTACATCCTGCTCCTGCTCCAATGCCTCTATGACGCGCCGGACGCTGTCTCGAATGCACGATGGAGCTTGGCTCGCTCGCTGCCGCTCGGACGCGATCAGCCAAGGCCTGAGTCTTGGCATCGGCCCGAGCGCGAACGGGTGGGTTGGTGGCCGCCGCGAACGGGGCGATCACGGTGGCGTCGATGCGGTCGGTCTTGGCGCGTTGGCCCAAGGCGTGAGCGAAAGCACGGACCTGTGCTGGGTTCACGATCACGGCTGGCAGCCTCCAGGTGGTGAGAGCACGTGCCACCATGGCTTCCAAACCGCCGGTTGCCTCCAGGACGACGAGCTTCGGCTTCAGGGGCCGGAGGCGTTCGCACAGTTGCTCCACGCCCTCGGTCGTACGGTCAACGGCGAAGTTCGCTCCAGAGGGATGAACGTGAATATCGAGGCGGTCACGGGCCACGTCGATCCCGACAACAGGAGCGTCCATCTGATCCCATCCTTGCGCAAGCGGGCTTCGCGTTGAGCGGCCCAAGCGACTGTTCGGGTTCGATGGAACGGCGGGCGAGGACCCTGGCTCACTTGCGGGCTTGGTGGCCCCAGAGGCTAACGGTCTCTCACCCGCAACCGCGCCGAGGAGCATACCCGGCGAGGTTGGGATCAAGTTACAAGAGGCTACTGCATGGCCGCTGCCATGGGTAGGCGGAAGGCTAGATCAGGGAAGCTGACAGGCGCGGGCGGCCGGTAGCCCAGGGACGAGTGCGGCCGGACACGGTTGTATGTGTTCTGCCATAGGCCAATCACGACCTGTGCTTCTCTCAGCGAGTAGAAGATCTCCTGCCTCAGGCACTCGTCGCGCAGCTCTGTTCGGAGATCTCCGCCTCCTTGCACGCCAACGCCAAACTCTTGCCCTGAGCTGTCTCCACCTCGATCTGGCGCAGCTTCAAAACGACCTGCTCCGCGCTCGTCTTCTGTCCTCGCCGCATGTCCAACTCCTTCGGTCCTGGCTGATCCTCTCAATCAGCCCGGTCCAAAGCCATCCGGTCAGGTCACCTCCCGCCGAGGCCGAAGCGCGCTACTATGCCCAGACCGAAGTCCAAACCTTGGCAGCCTGACCCAAACCAAATGGCCTCCGGGAAAACCGGGGCGGTTCAGCTGGCGCCGTGCCCTGCGGGCTGGAGCGCCTGCACCGGAGATGTCGTCCCCCTGGGCTTCATCCCGCTGGCGCTGCCGGCACCGCCCTCCCCTGTCCGGGCCGAGCCGCTCCGCCCCAGTGCCATCGAGATCGAGATGGCCGGCGGTCATCGGCTGCGGGCCGAGGCGGGCGTGGAGGTCGTTCTCCTGCAGGGTCTGATCGCAACGCTGCTGGGCCGATGATCCCGGTCCCTTCCGGCTTACGGGTCTTGCTGGCACCCGCGCCGACATCGTGCGGATCATCGGGACGGCCAAGGTGCTCGACCGGGCCAAAACCCGCTGTGGGGAACGAGCGCTCGCCTGGAATCACGCCGTGCGCCGTGACCTCGCGAAATGAACCCCCCCTCCCCTATCGCCCTCCCCGCCCGGCCCCGATTCCCGGGAACGTCGGGCGCGGGGATGCCCCAACCACCTGCCCGTCGGCGGAGGCCGCCATGATGCACGCCTTGTCACGGCTCGACCCAGCCATCGCGCGATGGGCCCGGGCCACAAGGCGCCGTGACATGCTCACCATGGTCAAACGCATCACCGCCGGGATCACCGGCCATTTCAAGACGCGGATCACCGAATGGTTTGCAGCCGTTCTGCTGTTGCAGCTTGGGTGGACGCTGGTCAGTCCCCCCGCGTCGTTTCCCCCGTCCACCGCGTGGTCCGTGATGGCGGCACGGATGCCGGAGGAAACATGGGGTGCAATCATGCTGGCCATCGCCGGCACGCGCTTGCTCGCCCTCGACATCGACGGGACGTTCCGGTCGTTCCGTTACTGGCCTGCCCCCTGAAAAGTGATCCTCCTTGAAGGAGGCTTTTGAGCCTTTGTGGAGTTGACCCCGTTTGTGGTCCACGACCTACGCAAGTTCTCGGGCTGTAATGAGGGTCCCCCGGATCTTGGTCCGGCCGAAAGGTGAGCCTCCGGGTCTCATTCGGCGGGCTGCAGGGCCGCCGCCAGGGCGAATTCCTGGGGCGTTCGCCACCCCAGGGCGGTGTGAGGACGCCTCTCGTTGTAGTGCCGCCGCCACGTCTCGATCTTGCTCCTCGCGTCAGCCAACGACAAGAACCAGTTCGCGTTCAGGCACTCGTCGCGCAGGCGGCCGTTGAACGACTCGACCAGTGCGTTGTCGGTCGGCTTGCCAGGGCGCGAGAAGTCCAACGTGACACCGTTCTCGTAGGCCCAGCGGTCGAG
>NZ_JAKSYB010000019.1:0-473 GCF_022829505.1 Methylobacterium sp. J-043
CCTCGATCCGGTCGTTGCCGCCGTCATTGGTCTCGGTCGAGGCCACCTCGACGCGGACACCGGCGGCGAACAGAGCGTAGCCCTGGTCGCCGAGCACGATGTCGTTGCCGCCGAGCGCGGTGATGACGTCGGCACCCGTGCCGCCGATCACGAGGTTGTCGCCGCCGCCGACGTCGATGGTGTCGTCGTCGCCGAAGCCCGGATCGAGGCTCTCGGCCCGCTTCACACGGCCCTGCGCATCGAAGGTGACGTGGCCGTCGTCGCCGCACACGACATCGGCATCCGTATCCAGACGGCCCGCGCCGATCGTGTCGGCACCGAGACCGCCGAGCACCACGTCGGCACCCGCACCGCTGGTGATGGCGTCCCCCCCCCCGCCGGTGCGCTCGCTGACCACCCGCGCCCCGCTGCCCCGCCCGTAGTCGACGCGGCCGGTCTCTCTGAGCACACTGTCTCCGCCACAGCCCGTCGTC